>CAKQFF010000101.1 GCA_934230685.1 uncultured Prevotella sp.
ACGCAACACCGCACGCCATTCAATGCGCATGTCGCCACGTGTAAACACGGCTTTAATTCCCTTTCCTGCAAAACGCTCCGATCCCTTGGCAGCCTTTGCGTCGGCTGCGTAGGTCTCACTCGTCACATTTTCGAGCTTCATGTCCAACGAGGTGAACTCTGTGCAGTCGGCAAGACGCACACGGAAGAGAACGTCCGAAGGGAGCAAGTCCATTTCCGGGCATCCGTCGAAACGCAATGCGCCATTATTTACCGAATACGAAACATGGAGCAGATCGTTTCCAAGGACATACTTGTTAGCACTGGCATCTAATTTTGCCATTCCTGCCTGCTTTGCCTGAGGGAACACCACTCTTTGAGCATTAGCAGATATTGGCAGTCCTCCGATAAGACATCCCAATGCCGCAGAGCACAAGATGCCTGTATATTTTTTATTCATTCTTTTCATCTCTATGTGAAGTTGTTGTTTTTATTGTGTGAAGTTTTGAGCAATAGAGATAATGAAAAGACTATCATATAGCAGAGGTCCAAAATCCTGAGATTTTTGGGGACCTACTTATGATTACCCTTAAAATTTCGGGTGTAAAGTTACATATTTTATTTGAGAGAAAAGAAACTTTCAATCAAAAACAGAAATGCAGATTGATTGAAAAAAAACAATGCGGTGTCAATATATCGAAATCAATTTGAAAATGACCATTTGACAAGGGCTTTTTGACAATCTGGCCGTAACTTATGAGTTGCGTGATTATTCCCTGCCGAGAGATTTTTACTGCCTGCCGAGAGAATTTTTACTCCCTGCCGAGAGAATTTTTACTCCCTGCCGAGAGAAATATTTTTTCCTGCCGAGAGAGTTAAAAAAGACAGGGCTCATCCGATATTTGGAGTGATTTATATACAGGGGGATATCAGTAGACAGCTCGCCCCGAAGGGGCAACTCTCCACAGCCCAGGGCACCGCCCTGGGTATAAGGAAGTTACGAACCATGCGCCCTGTAAGGGCAGCTCTAACGTTCCTTTGTTTTTTTACAGTTGCCCTTACAGGGCGCGTTGGTTGTTTATATCCGTTTACCCAGGGCGATGCCCTGGGCTATGGATGACATTGGGCTTTCAGCCCGTACAGGCTATGGAAGATATTGGGCTTTCTTGCTTAGGCAAGCGGCAAAGCCGAGCGCAGCCCGTCAGCCCCATTTATGCTTCCACGCTAATCTCCACATGCTTTTTCCGCCAATAGGGAGAGCAAAACCACTATTTCCTGCTATATAAACTCTTAATTTTGGCATTTTTCAGGCTGTTTTTTCCTTTTATTTGGAATTTTTCACCAAAGACCAAACACACCTAAACCATTGATTTTTAGCCATTTAGAGAAAGAACGGATTGTTCCTGTTCCAATTGTTCCAGTTGTTCCAATAACGTTTTCTAAAGTGCAGATTCCCATATTTCTATATATAACTTATTAATAATCAATTATTTACAAAGCCTTTTAAAGCAACATTGCATGTAAGCAACCTATTTGGAACAACTGGAACAACTGGAACAACTGGAACATATAAACGATGAAAAAGAAAAGCACGAATCTTCCACTTCCAGTTCTTCCAATTAATTTTAAGAGGGTATCAGCTTCCTTGCTTCTTTTATATATTTATATATAACTGTATATAATTAATTAATAATCAATAAGTTATAAGGATAAAAGAAGAGAATCCCGCAAAACATACCATCCTTTTTTTAATTGGAAGAACTGGAATATTGGAAGATTGCGCCAAAACGAAGCCACTCTACTAATCACTTTTGCCAATAAGACGGAGTTTGATTTGATTTCTTTTGATTAATCTGGATATTTTTTGAACATATTTCCATTCTCTTTACAGAAGCAAAGGGGGAAAACAATACGAATAAAAGTACTAAAATATTTGGATAGTACTAATAAAAGTACTACTTTTGCAGTGTTCAAATAAAATAAATATAATATGAAACAATTAAGATTAACAGAGGTTGAACGCGAGCTAATAGAAGCAGGGCGCAACTACAAAAGGAGTTACCCAAATGGCGCAACCGAATTACGCTACTATGTAGAAAGGCTTTTTACCGAATGGCTGGACGGAGACGAGTAACAAAGAACAAAAAGAGGGTGCCGACTTCGGAACCCTCCTAAAAGGAAATATAACTTTTAATATATACGACTATGGCAATAATGATTTTAAAACAGACACAAGCGGAGACAATGAAAGCGCAGTTATCCGATCTTTTAATCTCCATTTCTTGGGCAGACTTGGCGAAGCGTTATTTTAACCGCTCCGGCTCTTGGCTTTATCATAAGTTGGACGGTATCGACGGCAACAAAAAGCCTACAGCCTTTACTGACGAGGAGCGCGAACAGCTGCGCGGTGCTCTTGTTGACCTAAGTGACAGAATACGCCGAGCAGCTGACCGCATACAATAAAGCCCCGGCTTTGTATATTTAGCCGTATTTGAACACAAGCCGCCGCAGGGCTGCGGCGCACCATTCCCGACAAGGTTTGCACCCTGTCGGGATTTTTTTGCTTTTTTGTCAAATTACCATTGTCATATTGTCATTTTCAAAACATTATTGCATAAAAAATCCCCTGCAGAACCAAGAAGTTGATTCCACAGGGGATATAATTGTTATGAACAAAGTCCTCACGGCTTTCCTTATTTAATTACTACTTATCGCTTCAAGTTCGGGTTCTTCTCAACATCAGTTGTTGGGTAAGGACAGTAGATTCTATCCTCTGACCATGAGCCTGATACAGTAACGCTCTCAGAAGCCTTGTACTCCTTACCGTTCTCTACTGCTACTACGAGAGGAGCATTAGCCACACGATAATCGAAGTTCTTCTTCAACTCGTCCATACGAAGCTCGTCTGAACGGCGTGTTACCATTGAAACCCAGTTGCCGGCAACTTCCCATCCGTGCTCGATGTAGCAAGCCTCAGCAAGCTGGTCGGCTGTCATATCGGCAATCTTAACGGTTGTGCCATTGCCAAGAGTTACGTTCTCAACGTCAACTACGGCACGCTGGCGAACCTCACGCAAGCAATCCTTAGCCTTGCTCAAATCGCCACCTGAACGAGCTGCACTCTCAGCATACCAAAGAAGCACCTCAGAGTAGCGGATAAGGTTGTGACGACGGTCGTTGACCATACCGCCCCAGTTGGGAGCCAAGTAGTCGTAAGCCTGACGGAGCTGGTTGCCATTAGCGTCGCTGTTGACTGTGAAGATGCAGAACATTGGGTGATAAGCCTCAACCTCAGGTTTGCCGTCTTCCTTGAGTGCCCACCAGTCTACTGCCTTAGTGATGGTGTTGCCATCCTGGAATGTAATCTTAGGAGCATAGATAGCGTCCTTGCGAGGACCTTCTGGGAATCTCTTCCAGAATGCAATCTCACCCCAAGCGTCGCCCCAGCCACCATCGCCGAGACCCTCGAAGCGGCAGCAAGAAGAAAGCTCTGAGTCATGATCCCACCATCCACGGGCATCGTTGTTGATGCCAAGCACGGTCTCCATGTTGTAGTTGTTGCCCATAGAGTAAACGTCCTTCCACTGTGAGTTCAGGATGAAGCCATAAGTGCTGTTGTTGTCGATAACGGCCTTTGCCTGCTCAGCAGCGAGCTTGTAGTACTCCTGACCCTTGTTGAGTGGGTAGCCAGCCATTGACATATAGACAGCCGCCAATGTAGACTGTGCTGCCTGCTTGGTAGACCAAACATCCACACCGAACAAACGGGCTGGATCCTTATCGTACTTGGTAGGAAGCTCGCTGACGGCTGCCTTCAAGTCGGAAACGATAAGCTCGTATACACTCTCCACACTTGATGGAGCGACGTCGAGCTGTGTAACGTCTGTACCAGTAATCAATGGCACTGGACCGAACACGCGCACCAAGTAATAGTAAGCGTAAGCACGCCAGAAGTGGCCGTTACCCAAAGCTACGTTCACCTTGTCCTGCGCTACAGGAGCCTTACCTGCGCTCTCAATAATCAAGTTAGCAGCCTTGATTACTGAATAGTGCTGGTTCCATGCGTCTGTCACACCCTTGTTGCCACCGTCAGAAGCAAAAGCGTCGAGAGCGGCACAAGCCTGCTTGTTAGAACCAGGGTTGGCTGTGATATCATCACCCTGCCACTGTGGGTACATAGGGTTGGTCCAGCTCTGTGTCTGGTTTACTCTGTCGTACAGCGCGTTGACACTTGCTGTAAGGTCGTCTTCGCTATTGAAGAAGTTGTCTGGGGTTAACTGTCCCTTCGGGTCCTCATCCAAGAAGTCGCCACAAGACGAGAATGTAAACAAGGATGCTGCCATGAGACAACCCATATATAATAATTTCTTAGATTTCATTATTACTACAGTTTTTAAGATTGTTGAAATTAGAAGTTAATACGTACACCCATTGTGATTGTGCGAGGATTAGGATAAGCACCCATATCCAAACCATTGTCACGGTCTACACCATTGTCGCTGAATGAAGAGCCGGCTGGGTCGATGCCCTTATAGCCTGTGATGGTGAAGAGGTTCTGAGCAGAGAGCGAGAGACGAACGTCTCCAAACTTAGTCATGCTGCGTGGGAATGTGTAGGCGATGCTGATGTTCTCGCAACGGAGGTAATCTGCATTCTCCAACCACTTGTCTGAGTTGCCGTATGTCTTGTTTTCAGCACCTACTGAAGGCATGGTAGTACCAATGTTTGCGAAGTAATCCTTGTCGGTTACGAACATCGAGGCACCCACCATTGAGTTCATGGCGTAACGCACCATATTCAAGCGCTTGGCACCGAAGGCTGCGTTGAAGAATACGTTGAAGTCCCAATTCTTATAGCTGATGGTGTTGTTCCATCCCATTGTCACGTCAGGGTTTGAGCGTCCCAATACGAAGCGATCCTTTGATGCGTCGGGAGTGGCTGTCTTGGTGCCATCGGCTGCATAGTACATATCAACAAACTCGCCCTTGGCATTCTTCTCTACACCAGCCCACTTGAAGCCGTAGAATGTACCAATAGCCTCGCCTTCCTTGATGATGGTACATGGGTCAACAGTACCTGGAGAGGGGCTTGTGCCATAGAGGATAGGAGTATCTGCTGTCAACTTGGTAACCTCGTTCTTGATGTAGCTTGCATTCAAGGTTGAGGTCCAGTGCCAATCCTGATTCTGGATGATGTGTGCTGTGATTGTAGCGTCGATACCCTTGTTGCTCACCTCACCGGCGTTAACCCAGTAGGAAGTGCCGCCCAAGTAGCCAGGAGCCGATGTTGTAAGGAGGGCATCCTTGGTCTTCTTGCTGAAGTAGTCCAAGCCGATGCTCAAACGGCTGTTGAAGAAGCCGAAGTCAACACCAAGGTCAAACTGGTGAACCTTCTCCCATGTAAGGTCGGGAGTGGCAAGACCATTTGCCCAATAGCCTGTGTACGACTGGTCGGTACCGTAGGTGAATCCGGTTGTGCCCAATGAGCCGAGTGTAGAATAAGGAGTGATGTCCTGGTTACCGATGATACCGTAGCTTGCGCGAATCTTAAAGTAGTCGACTGCCTCCTTGAGTGGCTCCCAGAACTTCTCGTTAGAAACTGTCCAAGCAGCAGCCACTGATGGGAAGTAGCCCCACTTCTTGTTGGTGAAACGGCTTGAACCATCTGCACGGAATGTACCGGTCAACATGTAACGGTCGGCATAGTTGTACATCAAACGAGCCACACCTGAAAGCATGGTCCACTTGCTGTAGCCGTTGCTTGCCGACTTAGAACCTGCGTCGGCAACATTCCAGTAGCCAAGCTGCTCGTGAGCGATACCTGTACCAGAGAGGCCCATGCGGCGAACCTCATTTGAGGTAACCTCCCATACGCCAGTTGCTGTCAAGGCATGATCGCCCCACTTGTTGGCATAGGTCATGTTGTTGGTCGACTGCAATGCTGTAACTGTGGCATCGTTGTTGCCCATTGAGTTGCCCGACTGGTTAACCTTTGTAGAAGTGAAGTTGTACCACTTGTAGTCGTTGTAGTCGATACCGTTGGTTGTTGTGAATGTCAAGCCATCGGCAATGTTGAACTTCAAGTCAACGTGACCTGTCACCATAGTACGCTTACGGTCGTTAGCGCCATCGTGAAGAATACCGTAAGGGTTGTTCTGGATATTGTTGTACGGGTCCTTGTTATAGCTGCCGTTCTCTGACATCATCTCCATTGTAGGAGAGTAGTTCAAGCCTACCCAAATTGGGTTCGACTGGTTCTGAGCGAAGCCAGCACCCGAGTTGTTGGTCTGAGAGAGGTTGATATCGGTTGTCAACTCCAACCAGTCGAACAACTTGTTGTGCATGTTGGCCTTGACAGCGTAACGTCTTGACTTGGTGTCAACGATAACACCCTTCTGGTCCATATAGTTGGCAGAGAAGTAGGTCTGAACCTTTTCATTGCCCTGGGTTACAGCAACCTTGTAGTTCTGCACCACGCCTGTCTGGAGAATCTGGTCCATCCAGTCGATGCCAGGCTTGCTGCCGTCAAGATAGCCCTGAACGGCGCTCTTAGAAACACCCTTATGGTCGACCAAAGCCTGGGCATACTCCTTTGTGCCCATAACCTCTGGCATGTGATATGCATTAGAGAAACCAACGCTACCGTCGAAAGTAACCTGTGTTGTGCCGGCCTTACCGCCCTTGGTCTGCACCATAACAACACCGTTGGCACCACGGGCACCGTAGATAGCTGTAGAAGAAGCGTCCTTCAAAACCTGGATGCTCTGGATGTCCTCAGGGCTGATACCCTCAAGACCAGTCTCGCGAACGATACCGTCTACTACATAGAGAGGGTCGTTGCTCTTGTTTACAGAGCTTGCACCACGCACACGAATCTTCATTGAACCACCAGGAACGCCTGACGACATTACCTGCACACCCGACATACGTCCGTTGAGGGCGTCCTCAACACGTGCCACTGGCTGATCCTTGAACGACTTGTTGTCCATAACGGCAACAGAACCAGCCAAGTCGGCCTTCTTCACTGTACCGTAACCGATAACAACCACGT
>CAKQFF010000102.1 GCA_934230685.1 uncultured Prevotella sp.
GTGTAGAGCAGTTCGCGGAAGTCCTTGTCGGCCTGCACTAAGGCCTCTGAGTATTCGTAGGCATTCTGCGGATGCACATTGTCGTCGGCGATGCCGTGGCAAAGGAGCAATGCGCCATGCAGCTTGGATGCACGCTCAATAGGGTTGGTGGCGTATCCGTCGGGATTCTCCTTCGGGGTGCGCATATAGCGCTCGGTGTATACTGAGTCGTAGAACTTCCAGTTGGTGGGAGGAGCGATTGACACACCGGCACGGAACACCTCGCGTCCCTCGCTCATACTCATCAATGTGTTGAATCCGCCGAAGCTCCATCCCCAGATGCCGATGCGGTTCTTGTCGACGTAGGGCAGAGAGCCGAGATAGATGGCAGTCTCCACCTGGTCCTTCGACTCAAGGTCGCCGAGCTTCAGATATGTGCATTTCTCAAACTCAGCACCTCTGCCGCCAGTTCCGCGTCCGTCCACGCAAACGAGGATGAATCCCTGCTGAGCGAGATAAGAGTCGAATGCTCCGCCGTTGCCCATAGAGCCAGCGCTCCAAGAGTTGGTCACCTGCTGGCTGCCCGGACCGCTATACTGGTGCATGATAACCGGATACTTCTTCGATGCGTCGAAGTTCTGCGGTTTCATCATCCATCCGTTGAGCTTCACGCCCTCCGAAGTGGTGAATGTGAACGGCTCGCGCTTGCAGAAGCCGTATTCGTCGGCAAGCTTGCGCAGGTTCTTGTTGTCCTCAAGGGTAGAGATAACGCGTCCCTCGCGGTTGCGTGTTGTGAACACGTAAGGAGTGTTGTAGTCGCTCCAAGTGTTGATGAAGTACTGGTAGTCGCCCGAGAACATGGCCGAGTTCCATCCCTCCTTATCAGAGAGTCGCTGTGTCTTGCCGTTCTTGTGGGTCACGTACACCTGGCGGTCGGTAGCTCCGAGCGCCGCAGCCTGATAGTAAACGTCGCCCGTCTTGGCGTCGTAGCCATAAACGGCAGTAATGTCGTAGTTGCCGCCGATGGTGCGCTGCAACTGTCCGTTCATGGTGTAAACGTAGAGGTTCATGTAGCCTGAACGGTCGCTTGGCAGAAGGATGTTGTTGCCGATGAATCGGATTTCCTCCATTGCGCTCTCTTGCACATACTTTTTGGCAGACTCCTTGATGATGAGCTGAGCCACGGTGCTGCGCGGGTTTACGCCATAAAGGCAGAGCTGGTCCTGATGGCGGTTCATGGTGTAAACCACGATCTTCGCAGGATCGTCAGTAGGCTTGATGCGCGGCATATATCCGTCCTCGTCGAGGGGCACCTGGAGCTTGTTTATCTTATGCGACTTGATGTCGTAGCTCCAAGCGCTCATGCGGCTGTTGTCCTCGCCTGCCTTAGGATATTTGTAGGAGTAGAAGCCGGGATAGTCGGCATACTCCTTGTTCTCGGGAGCCAATCCCTTGTACATCTGCAGCGAGTAGGTCTTCACCTTCGACTCGTCGTAGCGCAGCCAGCAGAGCATTGTGCCGTCGGCGTTGAAGGTGAGGGCGCGGTTGAATCCGAACTCCTCCTCGTTCACCCAGTCGGGCAGACCGTTGATCACCTCGTTGAACTTGCCGTCCTTGGTCACCTGAATCTCGGCGTTGTCGTAGAGCAGCTTCACAAGGAAGATGTTATTGTCGCGCACGAAAGCCACCTGCAGTCCGTCGTTCGACCATGTAGGCACCTGCTGCGGACCTCCGTCGCTCAGCGGGTCGAGTCGGCGCGAAGCGATGTTGTAGATGTAGAACTCGGCCTTGTAGGAGCGGCGGTAGATCTTCTCGGTCTTGGTCTGGATAAGCATGCGCTTGCCGTCGGGCGAGAAGCTGTAGCTGTCGAAGTCGTTGATTTTCTTGCCGATGGTGTTGTCGGCGTCAAACAATACTCCCACCTGCTTGCCCGTCTTGAACGAGTAGCTCACGATTTTCTTTCCCTCGATGCGGGCATAAGTGTCGGTGCCGCTGATAGGGTTCATTCCGTTCACCATTTTGGCTGAGAACTTAGAGCCGGTAATGTCGCGGATGGTGAGTTTCTCGCCAGCCGACATTGTTGTAGCAAACATAAGTAATGCTGTGAAAATAAATAAAAGACGTTTCATTATATAACTTATATTGTTTTAGTTTCGATAAATTCTTTGCAAAGTTAAGCAAATCGTGGCATTGTCACAAATCTTTCACCTTATTTATTGAAGTTTATCCCTCAGCCGCCGATAGTCTCACGTCCTGGAACTCGTTGAGATATTCAATCATGCGGTTGTTGTTCTCCGTGCCGCGCTTCATCTTTAGCTGAATGTTGGCCTCGATGTATTCGCTGTTGGGCATGTGTCGGTCGCGCAGCTCATACGACTGCACCTCCATGCCCTCATGGCGTATCTTCTTGATAAACGCCCACACGCTGTCCTTGTCGGGAGCCGAGAACGAAAGCTCGATAGTCGTAACTCCGTGTCGCGGAATGAGTGCGTGTAGCACTTCCAAGCCCAATAGCACCATGAACGTGGTTATCATGGCAGCCATATACATGCCCGTGCCGCACGCCAATCCGATGGCAGCCGTAACCCACAGTCCAGCCGCCGTGGTGAGTCCGCGCACCACGTTCTTCTGGAAGATGATGGTTCCTGCTCCGAGGAATCCGATGCCCGACACCACTTGTGCCGCCACTCGCGACGAGTCCTTCAGGTCGACCCCGAAACCGTATTGCGACACAATGCAAAACAGCGCGCTGCCCAATGCCACGAGAAAATGGGTGCGGAATCCCGCCTCCTTCACTCTGTACTCACGTTCTATGCCAATCGCCCCGCCAAGCAGCAGTGCGAATCCTAAGCGAATGGCCAAATCCCAGTAGTTTGTTTCCATATAGATTTTCTTTTTGTAAGATTATCAATCAATATTCATCGTCCTCTTTTATCGATTTCTCGAAAATAATCTCCGGACTCGGCATACCTTTCTTCATGTCGTTGTAGGCCTTTGTCAGGTCGGAATTGTCGATGGTTATGTCGGGCCTTACGGGTCGTCCGGGCTGGGCCAGATTGTGCGAGAAGAGCCATTCGTAGGTCTTGCGCATATAGAGGATGCGGGCCAAAGCCCCGTGCGACGCTCCTTGGAGCCAGTCGAAGCGCAGTCGGCTGTCGTTGCCCTCCTCCTGCAGTTCGTTCACCACCGATTGCGACTGCTTCACCGACACCGCTCTGTCGGCCGTGCCGTGAATGATCCATAGCGGCAGCTTGCCCAGCCCGCTCTTGTCCTTGGCAGAGCATCCTCCGCACAGAGCCATTGCCGCAGCAATCTTTTCGGGATAGGCGGCTGCAAAGTCCATTGTGCCGTAGCCTCCGAGCGACATTCCCAGCACATACACGCGGGTGGAGTCCATGGCATAGTTGTGCTTGGTCCACTCCAGTATGTCGTTCAGCTTGTCGGGATTCCACGCTCCTCCAGGATTTTGCGGCACAATCACGAGAGCGTCGATCTGTCGACCCCTCACGATGGCGTCGAGCGGACCATAACGCCGCGAGCGGTTGATGTCCTTGGAACAAAGGCTCGCGCCGTGGAGGAACATGATGACGGGTGTCGACTCAAGCGAATAATAGTAGTCGGTGGGCGTGTAAACCCAGAAGTCGTAGCCGCCTGGTATCTCCCCCTTCACGGGGCGTAGAAAGTCGTATTGTGCAAATGCCGTCATGCTGCACATTGGCAGCAGAAGCATGACGGCACAGAATATTTTCAGAAATAGTGTTTTCATATTTTGCATGTAATTAATGGTTTAATAATGGTTTACATGCAAAACTACACTAAAAAGTTGTAACAACCAAGTTATTTAAACATATGTAACATAAAAAAAGGTTCCATCTATCCACCCCCTTAATGTTTAATAAATCTCAGGGCAAAGTTGTTGTAGACATAGTAGACGATGAAGCCATAGATGCATCCGATGATGGCTCCCACAAACAGGTCGCCGAAGAAATGCACTCCGAGATAAATGCGCGAGTAGCACACGCAGAGGGCGAGCAGAAACAGAGCCACCGTCACCCAACTGCGTTTCAGCAGCAGCGCCACAAACGTCACAGCCCCGAACGAGTTGGCGGCATGGCTTGAGGCAAATCCGTATTGTCCGCCACGGTAGCCGTTGACATAATGCAGCAGGTTCTCCACACCTGGCGTGTGCGACGGTCGCAGACGCGCAAAGTAGGGCTTCATCAGTGCCGACGTGGTCTGGTCGCAGAGCGTGATGAGCACGACGAGGGCAATCACCACAAAGATGGTCTGCTTGCGTGTGTTCTTGTTGCGGTAGAGGTGGAAGATGAGGGCAAGAGCCGGCAGCACCCACAACAGTCTTGACGTGAACACGAGCCAAATGTTGTCTACGAGCGGTCCGCCGTCGAAGTTGAGCAAAACCGTGAGATGGTGGTCTAACGAGTTGAGTTGGTTGATGATATTATCAGTCATTGTTAGTTTGATTTTCAATTCGGCTGCAAAGGTAATGAAAATATTCAAGTGGTATTCATATTTTCTCAAAAAGAGTCTTGATTGTCGCTATTTCTTTTTACTTTTGTCGCCAATTACGTGGAATTTAGTAAATTTCCCCCACAAAATAATTTTGCAAGCTTATAGGAGCATAAGAAGTACATCCCACTTTTTGGCTGCTTAGCTTCTGATCTTGCGATAGCTCAGTAAATAATAAAAATAAAGAAATAATAAATGTTGAATAGATTAAAGTATCTCTTGTCGTGCTTCCTCGCGATATTTGCTTATTTCCTCGTTCAGAAGCCAGTCTTCATGCTGTGCAACGCCTCCAAGTCGTATGCCCTTACCGACTATCTCGCAGTCATGTGGCACGGTTCGTCGCTCGATGCCACCACCGCCGGCTATCTCACGATAGTGCCGTTCTTGCTCGCCTTGGTGTCGGTGTGGTATGGCAAGCTGCCCTTGCGCCGCATCCTTACACCTTATTATATAGTGGCCATGCTTCTTGTCAGCATGATATTCGTGGGCGACTTCTCCCTCTTCTCGTTCTGGGAGAGCAAGCTCGACGCCTCCATATTCATCTATATCGACTCGCCCAAGAACGCCATGGCAAGCGTCTCCACATTGTATGTGGTGGGCAGAGTGCTGCTCATCGTAGTGCTCACAGCCCTCATGTCGCTGCTTCTGAGGTGGCTCACGCCCAAGACGTTAGGCAGCATTGGTTCCATGCGCAGCCGTGTCGTTTCCACCGTGCTTGCCGTGCCCGTAGGCGCATTGCTGTTTGTGGTGATACGTGGCGGAGTGAGAGTGTCCACCCAGAATGTGGGCAGCGCCTATTTCAGCAACGACCAGTTTCTCAATCTCTCAGCCATCAACCCCGCCTTCAACCTCCTTGCGAGCATGGGTCAGCAGTCGAAGTACGAGGACGAGTTCAACTTCTACGACGAGCCGCAGCGTGCTTCCATGATGCAGGGTCTCTATCCCAAGGCCGACACCGACACCCCCGTCTTGCTCAAGACCCGCCGCCCCAACGTGCTCGTCATCCTGCTTGAGAGCTTCGGCGCAACCATGGTCGATTGTCTTGGTGGCGAGAAAGGCGTGTCGCCCAATCTCGACGCTCTTGCCCGTGAGGGCGTGTTCTTCAGCAATGCCTATGCCAGCAGTTTCCGCACCGACCGTGGCATGGTGTGCACTTTCAGCGCCTTCCCCGGACTGCCCACGCTCTCCATCATGAAGGTGGCAAATCTCTCGCGCCACATGCCCAACATCGCTGCCTCGCTCTCTCGCCAGGGCTACACCACCGACTTCCTCTATGGCGGCGACATCAACTTCACCAATATGCGTGGCTATCTCATGGCAGGCGGTTTCGAGCAGTTGGCCTCGCAGGACGACTTCTCCATGTCCGACCGCAACTACAGCAAGTGGGGTGTTCACGACGGCATCACGTTTCCCCGCCTCTTCGAGATGCTCCAGTCGCGTGAGAACCAGCAGAAGCCTTGGTTCACCACCTTCCTCACGCTCAGCAGCCATGAGCCGTTTGAGGTGCCGTTCCGCAAGTTCAGCGACGACCACTTCAACGCCTTTGCCTACACCGACCATTGCCTGGGCGAGTTCATCAGCCGCTTCCGCAAGACCAAGGCGTGGGACAACACCCTCATTGTGCTCCTGCCCGACCACGGCATCCCCTATCCCAAGCAGGGCGAGCGTTTCGGTCCGCGCTATTTCCACATCCCCATCATCTTTGCCGGAGGTGCCGTCAAGGGTCATGTTTCGGTGGATAAGATCGTGAGCCAGACCGACCTTGCCGCCACTCTGCTTGCCCAGCTTGGCTTGAGCCATGCCGACTTCCCCTTCAGCCGCAATGTGCTAAGCAGCAGCTACACCCGTCCCTTCGCCTTCTATTCCTTTGGCAATGGCTTCGGCATGGTCGACAGCACCGGAGTGAGTGTCTACGACAATGCCTCCAACCGTGTGTTCTATAGCGAGCGTCCTGAGGGCGACAATGCCCGTGTGGCACGTGGCAAGGCGATATTGCAGACGCTGTATGACAGAGTGGGGGAGATAAATCGCAAGTGATAATATGCTCATAATGCTTTATTTTTTTCCTGTCCAGAGAAAAATTTTTTCCTGTCGAGGGAGTTAATTTTTAGGTTTTGTTGAACGCTTGCAAAGTTACGAAATGCCGCTCATAGGGCAATGGATTTGGCATAAAAAACCTGGAAAAAATTTTGGCTCGTCGGGATGTGGAGTTCATAGGTCTGCAATCTCATTTGCAAAGGCACAGACTCGATATTGTCAATAAGTCATAGTCAAATTGTCATAATAAAAAGAGATATATGGCAGGAAAACCTCCATATAGATATATAAATAAAAATATAAGTAAGTGATCTAAATTATTTATATATATCAGTACTAATATGGTTCATTTTCCGTTTTA
>CAKQFF010000103.1 GCA_934230685.1 uncultured Prevotella sp.
TGATGTTCCAGTTTACACCGTCCTTAGAGAAACCTACGTGGAGCACCATGCGGCGGTTGGTGTCGTCGCAACGGAACACTCCTGCAAAGCCCTCACCGAAAGGAACTACGGCACTGTTGAATATACTGTTGCTTGTAGGAAGCAAGTCACGCGGAATGATAGGGTTCTTTGAACAACGCCAAAGCGGTGTACGCTGTCCCTCGGGACGGTCTTCCCAAGGCATGTTTGGCAACGGATTGCCAGAAATGATTAGTTTGCTCATTTTTTGAATTATTAATGATTAGTCGTTAATTATTAATTGCACAATAACTTTTACTTCTTCTTGTCGGGATAAGTGAACGGCACAAACCATGTGATGAGGAATGCCGGGATGGTGCATACGAGCACGAAGATGAAGAAGTGACGATAGCCAAGCCAGTCGCTCACATATCCGCTGAGCATACCTGGAAGCATTACGCCAAGGTTCATAATGCCCGAAGCAAAGGCATAATGCGCCATCTGATGCTTGCCAGGTGCTATCTGCTGCATCATGAATAGGGTGAGGCCCACAAAACCGAAACCATAGCCGAAGTACTCAAGCACTATACCTCCACCTATGAGCACAAGACTCTCGGGCTGGTAGATGGCAAGAAGTGTGTAGGCCACAAACGGAAGGTTGAACACGCAGCAAAGCGAGAAGAGCGACTTCTGCAAGCCACGGTGGGCTACATAATAGCCTGCAAGGATACTGCCGATGACGAAAGCGGCTGCACCAAATGTGCCATAGCACAAGCCTATCTCCTTCTCGGAGAGTCCAAGACCCTGGTTGGCGCGGTCGGCCTTGAGGAAAAGCGGAACTATCTTCATCACAAAACCCTCGGCAAAGCGATAGAGCACAATGAAGAAGATATAATAAACGATATGACGCTTGCGGAAGAGGTCGACAAACACATTGCCAAGCTCCACCATCGTCTCCTTGAATCCCGGACGCTCGGCTGCATCCTTCTTGGCCTCCGACGGCACAAACTTGGCATTATAGAAGCCAAGAAGCACCATAATAACGCCTATCACAGCCATGATTATTGTCCATGCTATCACGGTGCCTTGATGCTTGGCTGCAGCTGCGGCTGTGGCATCGAGTCCGGTAGTGTCGCCTGTATACATCTCGATAAGCATACCGGCAAGGTAAACGAGGCCGCCCGTGGCAGCTATCTTTGCTATGTTGTAGAAGGCTCCCTGCCATCCTATGTAGCGTGCCTGGTCGTCCTTTGAGAGCGAAGCCATGTATACACCGTCGGCTGCCACATCATGAGTGGCACCACTAAAGGCTATTATGGCAAGCAAGGCTATGCTCACGGCAAAGAAATTGGACAAGTGAAGGGCCAAAGCCACCAGTCCGAAGATACATCCTGTGGCTATCTGGGTGAATATCACGAAGAACTTCTTGGTCTTGTAGATTTCGAGGAGCGGACTCCAAAGCGGTTTCAATGTCCAGGGGAACATGATGATTGATGTCCAGAAGGCTATTTGAGCATCGCTCACGTCAAGTCCTTTGAACATAAGTGTACACACCATGTTCAACACCACGAATGGCATACCCATGGCAAAATACAGAGTTGGCACCCATGATATGGGGCTGCGTTGACTGGTCTTACTTATTTCCATTTAATTTGTTTTAGGTTTATTTTTTTGATTAGTTTGATGCAAAGTTAGTGTAATTCTCAAAAATTACAAAAAGAATTGGCCTTTTTTTAATAAAAAGTGGCAACAGCAGTTATGCCATTGCCTACTACATTATTATTCTATACCTTCCTTGCGCACAAGTTCATCATAAGTGCGGTCCATTTCGGATGTCATAACCGTGAAATTATGCTCGTTCAGGCAAACACGATTGAACATCTGTGCCAAGTCTTCGCCACAATCGCTGAAGTCGGCCGCCTCGTCAAGAAGCAACACGTTCATGGCATCGAGCAAGAGGCGGAACAATGTGGTCTGATTGAGCGACTGCTTGCCTGCCTTGACCGACTGGCGCAAGCCACGCGCATAAGCATACATCACAACACGCACAACAAGCTCTATGGCACGGTCGGACTCAACTACTGCCTGCTCTTCGTCGGGCTGACGAGTGTAACTGTTGAGATGGTCGGCAACAGTAGCACAACGTCCACCAAGAAGTGAGGAGAAATTGCGCTTGTATTCTGCCACCATCGACTCGTAAAGCAAATCCGAGGCACATGCAGTCTTTACAAGTGCCATCATATCGTCGCCACGCTGTTGCGACTCACGTACCACACGCTCTATATCCTCGTACTTGAAGTTCATTGCCGCAAGCGGAAAGAACAATGTGTCGAAGAACACGGGAGCAATGTGCTCATAATGGTCGAGCATCAACTGCTTGACATTCTTCGGCTGGCGTCGCTCTGTTGCAGACATCTCGCTGTTGTCGATTATTCCCGACGAGAAGGCATCGAAGAACGAGCGCACAAGAGCTGCAAGCAGCTTATGTTTGTCTATATTCATTATTACTGTATTTGTTCGGCAATAATTTATTACACCTTATTATATATATACTACTCAGCAACACCAAGCCTGTTATTCAGCAACGCTTGCCGAGAGAATCTCCATCACATACACGTCGTGCAGTCCGCCCTTGGCTCCATACCACTGCTCTATCGACTTGTCGAGCATTTCCTCTGGACGTATCTTTGTCTTATAGAGCTTGCGACACTCAAGCGTAAGGCGTGCCTCAGCAAATGTCACGCATCCATTGTCTGTTGCTTCTGGAGTGAGCGAGCATTCCTTTGCCTTGTAGAAGTCGCGGCCTGACTTTGATCCACAAAAAGCATAAGCCTTGCGAGCCTCCTCGGAATTGCCAAGGAAAACAAGGTTTACATTCTCGTTCTGCTCTATAAACTCATGAGTGTAACGCTCGGGACGAACGAACATCACAGCCACTGGCTTGTTCCACAACCAACCGAGACATCCCCATGAAGCTGTCATCATGTTGAACTTGTCTTTGTTGCCGGCTGTCACGAGCATCCACTCCTTGCCTATCGTTGTAAATACATTGTCGTGTAATTCTGAAACTTCAATCTTTTTCATTGCTTGAACTATTTTCTTTATTAATAAGGTTCTTATGATATTTGAGGGTGTATCAAAACAAAGCGAACTGTGCTCGACTTATTTTCTTTTGATACACCCCCTATTAAGGGTAAAACCTTCCTTTAGTCGTTGAAATGAGCTGTGATCTCACATATCTTAATCACAACCTGCATGGCCTTCTCCATCACCTGAATGCTGACAAACTCATGAGGACCATGGAAATTGCAACCTCCAGCGAAGATGTTAGGACATGGCAGACCCTTGAACGAGAGCTGTGCACCATCTGTTCCGCCACGGATAGGCTCCACCTTAGGAGCTACACCACTCTCCTGCATTGCCTTGAGCACAATGTCGATGACGTGCATGTTGGGATCAATCTTCTCCTTCATGTTGTAGTACTGATCCTTGAGGTCAACTGTAACTGTGCCCTCGCCATACTTCTCGTTCATCTTCTTTACGCAATCCTCGATGAAGTCCTTGCGGTCCTCGAAGCGGTCGCGTTCGTGGTCGCGGATGATATATGAAAGGGTGGCTTTCTCGCAGCATGAGTTGATTCCAAGCAGATGATAGAATCCCTGATAACCCTCTGTCTCCTCAGGAGTCTCTGTAGCAGGAATCATGTCGGCAAACTCAACAGCAAGGCGCGAAGCGTTGATCATCTTACCCTTAGCATAGCCTGTATGCACACTCACACCCTTGATATGAACCTTGGCACCGGCAGCATTGAAGTTCTCATACTCAAGTTCGCCAAGGTCGCCACCGTCGATAGTGTAAGCCCACTGGCATCCGAACTTCTCCACATCAAAATGATGAGCGCCCATACCTATCTCCTCGTCAGGATTGAAAGCCACACGGATGTCGCCATGCTTTATCTCGTCATGGTCGCGCAACCAGCACATAGCCTGCACAATCTCGGCAATGCCTGCCTTGTCGTCTGCACCAAGCAATGTTGTGCCATCGGTCACGATGATGTCCTCGCCAACATGAGCCTTAAGCTCTGGAAACTTTGAAGGACTTGACACTATGCCTTCTGAGAGCACGATGTCGCCACCGTCGTAGCCATGCACAATACGTGGCTTGATGTTGGCTCCGCTGCAATCGGGTGATGTGTCGTAATGTGAGATGAAACCTATTGTAGGAATATCCTTCTTTGTATTTGCCTTGAGAGTGGCATAGATGTAGCCCTGCTCGTCCATCTCAACGTCGCTCAAGCCTTCGCGCTCAAGTTCCTCCTTGAGATAATTGGCAAAAATGAGCTGCTTGGAAGTACTTGGTACGGTTTGCGACTCCTCGCTCGACTGTGTGTCGAACTTGGTGTAGTTCAAGAATCTTTCGGTAATATCCATTTTTTATTTATTAAGTTTATGCTTTTATTGTTTATTGACTGCAAACTTACTCATTTTTTTTCACTTTAACCCAAATAATTTGACTAATTTTGCCATATACAAATTAATCACTAAAAACAAAGAATTATTTATGAGTAAACTAAAGAGAATTATCTTCCTTATCATGGCATTTATGTGCCTTTTTCAATTCATCCCTTCTGCCAACGCGGCAACACAGGGCGACGATTTTGAAACATTCATGACGCGCATCCGAAAAGAGTTTCGCAAGAAACCTAACATCGATGATGCTCTGAAACTCTTCAACGACAACACGGGAGCTTTCAGCGACATCGACTACAAGCGCAACGACATGACCAACTGGCCGCCTCTGAAACATCTCGACCGACTTGGCTCTTTCGTTGCTGCCTACACCAACGAGAGCAGCAACCATTATGGCGACGAGAATCTTTACGAACGCATAGTGAAGGGGCTGCAATACTGGCAAGATGCAGACCCTAACTGCAAGAACTGGTGGTTCAACCAAATTGCCGAGCCACAGGCGCTTGGTGTGATTCTTATACAGATGCGCTCTGGCAAGAAGCATGTGCCGCAAGCTCTTGAGGAGGCAATACTCGAGCGTATGCGCAAGGATGGAGGCGACCCAGCCAAGTGGACTGGAGCCAATTGTACCGACATTTGCCTGCATTGGATTTATCGCTCGTGCCTGCAACGCAACGAAGCAGACTTGCAGAAAGCCATGCAACTGGTGTTCGACCCTATTCGCTATACAACGAAAGAAGGTTTCCAGAACGACAACAGTTTCTTCCAGCATGGCACTCAGCTTTATATCGGCGGTTATGGCGACGAGATTCTCAAGGGAGTGACACAGGTGGCTATGTACGCTCTCGGCACCAAGTATGCCTTGTCTGACGAGAAAGTGCAGATTGTCAGCAAGTTCATGCGCGAGACTTATTATCCTACTATACGCGGAAAATATATGCTCTACGACGTGATGGGACGAAGCATGAGCCGACGCAACATACTCGACAAGAGTTCGAAAAAGCTTTTTGCCCGCCGTATGATTCAGCTCGACCCTAAGCATGCTGACGAGTTCAAGCAGATTGTTGCACGACTGAGCGGCAAGGAGGAGCCTTCGTATGGCATCAGTCCTCGCCACACCCACTACTTCCGTGGAGATTACACTCTGCATGTGCGCCCTGGCTACATATTCGACGTGCGTATGGTTTCCGACCGCACATCACGTGTGGAGTATGGCAATGCCGAGAACCTGAAGACTTACTTCGTGAGCGACGGCTGCAACAATATCGTTAAGAAGGGTGACGAGTACTACAACATCTTCCCTGTGTGGAACTGGACTCGCATTCCCGGCACCACTGCTCCGCAGATGAATCCCGTGCCTTTGGCTCAAAAGGACTGGCAGCAGCCCGGAACATCCAAGTTTGCAGGTGGTGTGAGCGATTCCATATACGGAGCCTCTGCCTATGCCTACGACGACCTTTGGGCTGGCATCAACACACATGCCCGCAAGTCGTGGTTCTTCTTCGACGATGAGATTGTTTGTCTTGGTGCTGGCATTACGTCGGACAACGACTCACCAATCATGACCACCCTTAACCAGCGACTTGCTAATGCCGGCACTTCATTCGCTGTTGTAGGAAACGATGGTAAGGTGAAGAACGAACCTAAGTCCATAACTTCAAGCTCTGTGAAGGCTGTGCAGTATGACGGTGTGGGCTATGTGTTTCCTAATGGTGGCAACGTTGTGGCTGAACTGAAGAAGCAAGAAGGCTCATGGTATGAAATCAACCATGCTCAGCCTAAGGGCAATGTAAGCAAAAAGGTGTTCACAGTGGCACTGGACCATGGAGTGAAACCATCAGACGCCACATATTCTTATATAGTAGTGCCAGAATCGGGCGAAGCCTTAACTCTTGCTAATTATGCCGACGGACGCATGGCAATACTCAGCAATACTTCCGAATTGCAGGCTGTGCAGCAGAAGAAGTTGGGAATATGGCAAATGGTGTTCTATTCGGCTGGCACATACAAGGACAAGAACATAACTGTAGAGGCTGACAAACCATGCGCTGTGATGGTGAGACTCATGGCTGACGGAAGCGTAAAGCTGCATGTGGCAGACCCGGCACAGAAGCAGCAACAAATAAACGTGGGCGTGAAACTTAAGGGAGCTATAAAGAAACAGGTGAACACTCTGTGCGACTTTACTAACACTGGAGTTTATGCAGGAGCGACAAAGGCTTTTAAGCTGAAATAACAACAACGGCGCGACTCTCAACGAGCCGCGCCGTATTGCTTATGTTTAACTTAAAAAACTTTCTTTAGTAAATGAAAATCCTCACGGACTCTCATCGTTACCTGTTAAACAATCGTTCAATTTACCTTAAACCTAATAACTAAAAA
>CAKQFF010000104.1 GCA_934230685.1 uncultured Prevotella sp.
AAAACCTAAATCTATTACTACTAACCTAAACAATCTATTAACCTTTTGACGATGCAAAGGTACAAAGATTTTTTGTGCGCGCAAACATTTCGCTGTTTTTTTAGCGTCTTTTATCTGTTTTGTTGATTTAAAGCAACTATTTGTGTACGTACACAACAGTTGTTAACAGATAGTAGCAGTCGTTTAACATGCGTGTAATTAGTTATGTGTCTTCACAATCTTCGTAGGAGCCTGCTCCTTGTTGCGGCGGTTGACCACTGTGACAACAGCCTGTGCAAGATTGAGGAAAGCAAGACCCGTGATTGAGGTATTGTCGAGAGCTGCAGGAGTACCGTTGTCTCCATTCTCGCAGATGCTCTGTACGAGAGGAATCTGTGCGAGCAATGGCACGTTCATCTCCTTTGCCAGGTTCTTGCAGCCTTCCTTGCCGAAGATGTAATACTTGTTCTCCGGAAGTTCGGCAGGAGTAAACCAAGCCATGTTCTCTACCAATCCGAGGATAGGCACGTTCACCTTGTCGTTGCTGTACATGTCGATACCCTTGCGAGCGTCGGCGAGAGCCACATTCTGCGGAGTAGAAACGATTACAGCTCCTGTTATGGCGAGTGTCTGAAGCAATGTGAGATGGATATCGCTTGTTCCCGGAGGTGTGTCGAGCACGAAATAGTCGAGATCACCCCAGTCGGCATCGGCAATAAGCTGCTTCAAAGCATTCGAAGCCATACCGCCACGCCACAAGGTTGCAGTATCAGGATTTACGAAGAATCCGATAGAGAGCAACTTGATGCCATACTTCTCAATAGGCTCAATAAGGTCGCGGCCTTCCTTCTTCACAGCATAAGGACGGGCGTCTTCCACCTGGAACATCTTGGGAACCGACGGACCGAAGATGTCGCAGTCGAGCAATCCCACCTTATAGCCAAGACGTGCCAAGGCAATGGCGAGATTGGCGGCAACTGTACTCTTGCCTACTCCACCCTTGCCCGAGCTTACGGCAATCACGTTCTTCACGTTAGGCAGAAGTTTGCCTACCTCAGGACGTGGCTTAGAGAGATACTCTGTGCTGATTGTCACTTCCACGTCTTTAGACACATGGTAGTGGATAGCAGCCTCGGCTGCCTTTACTGTTGACTTGAGGAACGGATCGGTGTCACGCGGGAACACGAGCGAGAACGACACCTTCATGCCATCGATGCGCAGATTGTCGGCCACCATATCTGCCTCAACAAGATTCTTCTTGTTGCCTGGATATGTGACAGTGGCAAGCGCATCCATAATGAGTTTTGGATATAATGTCATTGTATTGAATTTTGAATTTTGAGTTTTGAGTTTTGAATTGTCGGCGAAGCCGATTTTGAGTTTTGAGTTTTGAATTTTGAGTTTTGAATTGTCGGCAGAGCCGATTTTGAATTATGAGTTTTGAATTTTTATTATATATTATCCAATTCTTAATTCAAAACTCAAAATTCAAAATTGCCATCGGCAATAATTCAAAACTCAAAATTCAAAACTCAAAAATCACAAAGCTGTTGTTTTCGGGCTTCGCTTATCACGATGATAACTGCGGTATTCGTCGAGAGGAATCTCCACTTCAGGCTCAGTCAGCTCACCATTCTTAGGCAGCGAGAACTTCATATACTTGATGTTCAGTCCACGCTCTATCCACATGCTCTCGTAGTAGGTCTGAATGCCGAGGATTTCCTGAGTCTGAGGGTCAAGTCCTTCGGTGTGATAAAGATCCTCCGTACGGAACAGCAGCGGCAAGTTATTGTGCTGCTGCATATAGGTGGTGTAGGTGAAGAGGAAGTTGGAGTCGGTCTTCAGGTGTATTGTGCCGCCATCCTGAAGGAAGTGGCGATAGCGCTCCATGAAATAAGTAGAGGTGAGTCGCTTGCGCGGATTCTTCATCTGCGGGTCGCTGAACGTGAGCCATATCTCCTGCACCTCGCCCTCAGCGAAGAAGCGGTCGATAATCTCGATATTAGTGCGCAGGAACGCTACATTCTTAAGTCCCTCATTGAGAGCCTGTGTTGCTCCTGTCCACATGCGCGCTCCCTTGATGTCCACTCCGATGAAGTTGACATTGGGGAACATCTTGGCCAGTCCCACAGTATACTCTCCCTTGCCGCAGCCAAGCTCCAGCACTATAGGATTGTCGTTCTTGAAATACAACTCGCGCCAACGTCCCTTCATGTCGAACGGCACGTTGTCGGCTACAGAGAACGGATACTGAAACACGTTCTCATATCTTTCCATGTCGGCGAACTTCGCCAGTTTTCCTTTGCCCATTTATTGGTTGGTTATATTTTATATTTGATATTGCTATTCAGATTTTGCAAATATAATAAAAAAAGGTCGGTTTTCAGTCTTTTTTTATCAATTATCGCTTTTTCCATACTTTTTTCACCATTTCAATGTCCGATTTCACCAATTAATACGTTATATCTATGTAACAGTTATGAGACCAAGTGAATTCAACCATATCATCCTGCCCATGCGCAACGAGCTGTTAGGCTACGCGCTGAGTGTCACAGGGTCGGCAGACAATGCCGAAGACCTTGTGCAGGAGGTTATGCTCAGACTGTGGAACATGCGCTCGCGGCTTGATTCAGGCGACAAGCTTAAGTCGCTTGCCATGACAATGACCCGCAATCTCTTTCTCGACCAGCAGCGGCATGAGAGCCACACGGCGGCAATGCCAAAGAATATAGACATTGCCGTAGACGACAGAAGAGCGGAACTGCGCGACGAGGCAAAGCTGATAAGCAAGATTGTAGACCAACTACCGCCTTTGCAACAACAGATATTCCGCATGAAGGAGATTGAGGGCTACACAGCCGACGAGATTATGCAAATCACAGGATGCACAGCCGACAACCTGCGCCGCAACCTTTCGAGGGCACGAATGAAGATAAGAGAGACTTACATTAAAATAATGATGAAAGGAACAGTAAAATGATTAAAAACATCAATACAACAATAAAGGAAGCCGACATCCGCAAGCTTATCGACCGCTATATGTCGGGCGAGACTACCAACGAGGAGGAAGCTAAGCTACGCTCATGGTTCCGACTCGCTGGCGACAATATTCCTGAGGAATGGCGTCCGCTGCGCGCTTTGTTCAGCTTTGTGGATGAGGAGCGAAACTTTATTGAGGCTAAGCCTAATGACTATATTGAGCCAAAGCCTCAATTCAGTCCATTGCTCATAGCTTTGCACAAGCCCCGCACATGGATTTCGTCGGCTGTTGTGGCAGCGGCAGTAGCCATAGCCTTGCTTGTGCCATCAGTAAAGAATGGTATGGGAACTACTCCGCAAAACTATGCTGTGATAGACGGAGTGGTCTACACTAATCCGAAAGTGATAAACGAACAAGTGGACGAGGCTCTGCAAACAGTATCATCCAATAACGAGGACCCTTTCAGCGCACTCGACATGATGAAATAAAAAGGGTTGCTTGATTACAAGAAAATATAATTGAACCGTTTCTTAAATATATATATTATGTATAAACTATTAAACATACCCCACAAACCTCCGCTCATTGCCGTCCGGTTGGTTTTGTTTCTTTGCTTTGTCTTCTTCGGAACATTGCAGATACACGCCCAAGAAGGTCTTGCCGTAAACAATATATTCCAACAATACGGCCATTCCAAGGGTTGCAAGATGGTGGTGATGAAGAACACCAAACTGCGTGGCTATCATCTCGACATCTACAAGAGTCTTACTTACAACCATAAATACGCCGCAAACATCAACTCCATGTTGAAAACCGACCGACATGCGGCTAAGAAGGTACGAGAGGTGGTGGACAATGGACGAATTGCCAGCGGATATTACATGATGCAGCCTCTACCTTCGGGCAAAAACAGATATGTTCTCTTCAGCAACAATGATGACAGCAAGGGAGCAGTGATTTACATCGAGGGCGATTTGTCGCCTGAGGACATCATGACGATATGCTACACAAGGAGAGGCTGGTAAACATGCACCATATTGCCTAGTTTACTTATCAGAAACGTTTAAAGAAAACACAATATTTGAAACTCATTAAAACATAAGAATATGAATATCAAAACATTACTCATGGCAGCGGCTCTCGTCCCTGCCCTTGCTTTAGCACAGGAAAACGACTCTATAACAAATACAGCAGTAGCCAAGAACTCTCACGACACCACTTTCGTTTTCAACAAGCAGAAGTATGAAATAAACCAAAATGGCGAGCGCACAAGCGTTAAGGTATACAAAAAGAACGGTACGGAGTTGAAAAAGACTCTTGAGACACAGTATCTTGACGGACAGCAGGTGGAGCAGGTTTACATAACATCGCCGTTTATTCCGAGAAGAGGCTACAAACGAGCAAGACAGGAATACAGCCACTATCCTATCTTCTATTATGCATTAGGCTCCTCGCTTGGCGAATCAGCCTTCAGCACATCATCCGACAACAGAAACGTTAAAGACAGCAAGGCAGGCGAATGGGGATTCTATGGATGCACATTCGAATTTCCGATAAGCAATTCATGGGCTGTAACATCGGCAATGGCAATAGCATTCGTCAGCCACCATTTCAGCAACGACTATGTGCTTAATACCGTTGACGGGGTAACAAGTCTGCAACCTTTCGCTGCTGCATGCCACGACGAAGGAGAACACGAAAGTCCGTCGAAAAGTTACCTGAGCTACTGGGCTGCACGTATACCTATCATGCTCGAATGGTCAAACCGTATAGGAAACGACGACCTTTTTTTTGCTTTCGGTCCGTCGATAGAGTTCCGCTCCAACGAACGCTCACGCTACAAGCTTGGCAAAAGACATACTGTAACAAAGGACGTCAACATGAATAATGTAGGCTTGAACCTTGAGGCACGCCTTGGCTACGGATTCTTCATGCTCTACGCACGCACGGCTCTTACTCCTCTGCTGCGCACAAAGTATGCACCTGAATGGCATCCGTTCACCGTAGGACTGGGATTCTGTTTTTAAGGGGGATATATTATTGCACACTACTTTTGCGAAAAATATCGCAAACAAAAAAGTCATAACTGGTCTTAATATTTTTCCCTGCCGAGGAAAATAATTTTCTCTGCCGAGAGAGTAAAAAATGGCGCTTCCTATAATTGCTATTATCTTAGGAGATAAAAACTTTTTCTTAATGACTTAATGACTAATGACTAAATGACTGAATGAGCAAGAAATATCGCCATGCAGTCATTTAGTCATTAGTCATTAAGTCATTAAGAATTTCTTATTCGAGTATTTCACGAAGCGGTATCATCACGAAGTCACGCTCATGCATCAAAGGATGCGGCAAAGTGAGCGTGGGCGTGGTAATATGCAAGTCGTCATACATCAGTATGTCGATGTCTATCGGGCGGTCGTGGTATTCTCCGTCAACGGATTTCGCCTTGCGCCCGAGCTTTCGCTCAATATCCTGGGTTATAGTAAGGATTTGTTCTGGCGACAACACGCTCTTTATGCGCACACACATATTCAGGAACATATTGGCCGACTCAAATCCCCACGGCTCTGTTTCGAGTGGCGATGATTCACGGTCTACTCTGCCCACTTCCTCATTTATCATGGCAATGGCACGGCGCATTATGGCATGGCGGTCGCCAAGATTGGAGCCGAGCGAGAGATAAACCGTATGAAGATATTCTTTTGACACGCCCTCTTCCACCTTAGTCATTCACAATGAGCAACGCGTCGCCGTAGCAACCGAACATATAGCCGTGCTTCACAGCGAGGTTGTAAGCCTCCATCACGAGGTCGTAGCCTCCGAAGGCACATGTCTCCATGAGCAATGTCGACAACGGATGATAGAAGTTGGAAATCATCGAGTCGGCAAGTCCGAAGTCATACGGCGGGAAGATGAACTTGTTGGTCCATCCCTCATATTCCTTCAACATACCGTCGGTGCCAACAGCTGTCTCGGTAGCCTTAACCACACTTGTGCCCACAGCACACACGTGGCGGCCTTCCTGCTTGGTCTTGTTCACGATGGCACAAGCCTCAGCACCAATGTGCATCTGCTCAGAGTCCATCTTATGCTTTGTAAGGTCCTCAACCTCAATGTCGTGGAAGTTGCCAAGTCCGCAATGCAGAGTGATGTAGGCAAAGTTGATGCCCTTGATTTCCATACGCTTCATCAACTCGCGCGAGAAGTGCAGACCAGTGGCAGGAGCCGTAACGGCACCCTCGTTCTTGGCAAATATACACTGGAAGTCGTCGAAGTCGTCCTCTGTAGCGTGATGATCCTCGCGGCGGTCAATCACATAGCGTGGCAGCGGAGCCTCGCCAAGCGAATAGAGTTCGCGCTTGAACTCGTCGTGAGGACAGTCGTAGAGGAAGCGCAATGTACGTCCGCGGCTTGTTGTGTTGTCGATAACCTCAGCCACCATCGTGCCGCTCTCGTCGAAGAAGAGCTTATTGCCGATACGTATCTTGCGAGCAGGCTCAACGAGCACGTCCCAAAGGCGCATCTCCTCATTAAGCTCACGCAGAAGGAACACCTCAATCTTGGCGTCGGTCTTCTCCTTTGTGCCGTAGAGGCGCGCCGGGAATACCTTTGTGTCGTTGAAGATGAACGTGTCGTGCTCGTCGAAATAGTCGAGCACATTGCGGAAGTCGAGGTATTCACCCTCAATGGGCTTGCCGTCGGCGTCCTTCTTAAACATGTCGATAGTTTGAGATTTCTTATGCAAAACCATCAGTCGGCACTCGTCGCGACG
>CAKQFF010000105.1 GCA_934230685.1 uncultured Prevotella sp.
ACTTCCTTGCGTGCTGTGTTAACGAGGATAGCGTTCTTCTTCATCTTGCCAACGAGAGCGGCATTGATGCTCTGCTTGGTCTCAGGAGTAGCAGGAATATGGAGCGAAACAACGTCGCAATTCTCGAAGAGAGCGTCCTGTGAGTCAACAGCAGTTACGCCAGCAGCCTCGATAGCCTCTTTCGGGCAGAAAGCATCATAAGCAAACACTTCCATGCCAAAGCCCTTAGCTATGCGGGCAACATTGCGGCCTACATTGCCGAATGCAAGAATACCGAGTTTCTTGCCCATAAGCTCTGAGCCAGACTTGCCATTGTAGAAATTGCGAACAGCATAAACCAACAATCCAAACACAAGCTCTGCAACAGCGTTGGAGTTCTGACCAGGAGTGTTCTCTACAACAACACCCTTCTCCTTAGCGTAAGCGCAATCAACATTGTCGTAGCCAGCACCTGCGCGCACCACAATCTTAAGCTGCTTTGCAGCGTCGAGCACCTCAGGAGTAACCTTATCCGAACGGATAATCATAGCGTCGGCATCAGCCACAGCGTCAAGCAACTGCTGCTTTTCTGTATATTTCTCAAGGAGAACGAGTTCGTTGCCAGCCCCTTCAATTTCAGCCTTTATACCATTCACCGCTGCTGCTGCAAACGGTTTCTCTGTTGCCACCAATATTTTCATAGTAAATGATTTTTAGAATTTATGATTGTTGAAATAAAAAATCAGTAAATCGACAATTGAAAATTGACATTTGATAATTATGACTATCCATGTTGCTCACTTTACTATAGATATGAAACAATTCTATATCATCAATTTATATCATAATTACGAATTGTCAATCTTCAATTGTCAATCGTCTGTATTAATGTTGTGCCTCAAACTCCTGCATGCACTTAACAAGAGCCTCTACGCACTCAAGCGGCAATGCGTTGTAGCAGCTTGCACGGAAACCACCTACTGAACGATGGCCCTTGATGCCTACCATGCCCTTAGATGTAGCATACTCGAAGAACGGCTTCTCAAGATCCTTATACTCATCGTTCATCACGAAGCAGATATTCATGAGCGAACGAGAACCTGGCTCAACTGTTCCACGGAACAACTTGTTGCGGTCGATTTCTGCATAAAGCATGTCGGCACGCTCCTTAGCACGGCGATCCATCTCCTCTACTCCACCATTCTTCTTAATCCAGCGGAGAGTCTCGAGTGCGCAATAGATAGGCACTACTGGAGGTGTGTTGAACATAGAGCCTTTGTCTACATGTGTGCGATAGTCGAGCATTGTAGGAATCTGGCGTGGAGCCTTGCCCAGAACCTCATCCTTCACGATGATGAGAGTAACACCTGCCATAGCAAGATTCTTCTGAGCACCTGCGTAGATGCAGTCGTACTTGGCAACGTCTACCGGACGGCTGAAGATATCAGAAGACATATCGCCGATGAGACGAACGGGAACATCAGGATCCTTGCGGATTTCTGTGCCGTAGATAGTATTATTGGTGGTGATATGCAAATAGTCGAGATCGGCCGGGCACTCATAATCCTTTGGATAGAATGTGTAGCCAGCATCAGCTGAAGAAGCAACCTCAACAACCTCGCCAAACAGCTTAGCCTCCTTCATGGCCTTCTTTGCCCATGTACCTGTGTTAAGGTAGCCTGCTTTCTTGATGAGGAAGTTGTAAGGAATCATGCAGAATTCCAAAGAGGCACCGCCACCAAGGAACAAAACTGAATAACCCTCTGGGACATTAAGAAGCTCCTTGATAAGAGCTACAGCCTCGTCAACAACAGGCTGAAAATCCTTAGCTCTGTGGCTGATTTCTGCCAAAGAGAGTCCCGAACCATTGAAATCCAAAATCTGTTTTGCTGTGTTCTCAATCACTTCACGCGGAAGAATTGATGGACCGGCATTAAAGTTGTATTTCTTCATATGCTTGTCTTTATTATTAAGTTAATAATTTTCCTTTTAACAATAGCGAAGTTACGATTTATTTTTGAATAGCCAAAATAAAAATCAAAAATTAATCGAGAATGTATAGAAACAGTATAAAAACGTCCCAATTTCTTGACATTTGCAAGGGCTACTTGAGAGTACACATTATTATATAAGAATTTTGAGTTTTGAATTTTGAATTGTGCGCTATGCGCATTAGGAGTTGTTCAATGTTGAATTGAGAATTCTTAATTCAAAACTCAAAATCGCCAACAACTCAAAAATCAAAATTGATTAATTCCTAATCGGCTCTGCCGATAATTCAAAACTCAAAATTCAAAACTCATATTTCATCGAAGTTTTTTCAGTTTCAGCTTTGGTATTTTTACTTTATCACCAGCCTTCACATGCTTGCGATTGTTGTACACCTCCACATAGCATTCCATTCCTGGTCCGAGATTGGCCTTGCTTATAGAGGCGAGTGTCTGTCCTTGTCTAACCGTCACCACCCTATCTGTGCCTACGATAATATAAGCACCCGTGCGTATGCGCACATCATAATTATAGTCAGACGGTGCTGTGGCAGCTATTCTACTCTTGTCGGCTGCAGAAGTTTTCTTATTGGCAGCATCCTTGCTCACTGGCTTTTTGTCGGCAGCACTCTTGCTTGCAGCATCAGCCTTGTTGGGAGCATCAGCCTTGTTGGGAGCCTTAGAATTGTCAGCAACTTCGGTCTTGGTTTTATCTACAGCTTCGCCAGTAGCCTCAGCCTTATTGTCATGCTGAGGGTTTGCTGCTGCTGAGGATTGTTTATTTTCTTGTTGCTTCTTCTGTGGCTGAGCTATAGGCAAGACTGTGTCTCCTGACTTTTCAGCCTTATTGTCCACAGTGGCAGCATGCACATTAAGACGGCTTTGCAGTTGCTCTATAGCCTTGTTCTTCTCTTCTATCTGACGATAGAGAAAATACATACCTATGCCTATGCAGACAAGAAGGAAAAACGAGGCAGTAGTGAACCAATACATCAGACGCGGATTGCGCTGTTTGCAACCGACATTAACCCTCGGAGCAACAACTTCTTTCTCGTTAGATGATTCTGGCTCTTCTTCAGGCTCCTCTTCATCTGTTGACACTGTGTCAACAGCCGACTCTGCTGTTTCGGCATTGTCGTCTGTAGCTACAGTATCATCAGCAGACGCGGTAATGTCGTCTTCATTACTCTCAGCTTCAACTTTCTCGTCTTCAGCTTCAACTTTCTCGTCTTCTGCCTCAATAGTTTCTTCTTCAGCCATAACAGTATCTTCTTCTTTCTTAACGTTTTCTTCCTTGGCCTCAACATTTTCTTCTTCATCCACAACGTCTTCATGTGGTTCCGATTCAACATTAAGTTCGGTAGAAACAGTTTGTTCTGCAGACTCCTGCAATGCTTCTTCCTGTTCCGATTCTACAGAAACATTGGGCTCAGGCTCTACAGACTCGTCGGCGTCAGCCTGTTCTGCAACATCCGATTCGTCTATAGATTCCTCCTCGGTCTCTACGTTTGCATTCTCCTCTTCTATTGCCTGCTCATCGCTTTCTTCAGCAATATCCTGCTTTGAGCTTTCCTCAAACTCACGGTCAATATCCGAGAAGTCGACTCCATCATTAAGCACAACAGTCTCAAACTGCACAAAGGGACGGTTCACCCTATCGCGCAACAGCACTTCGGGAGTGAATGAGATTTTGTTTCTTCCCTCAAGTATTATGCGCTCACCAGTGTTCACATCCACACTGGCACGCGCACCCACACTCGTCACCTTAAATGTGCCGAGTCCTTTCACCTTAACTTGTTTGTCGGGAGAGTCAAGCTCATCGTTGATTATATCAAACATAAGATTGACGAACATGCTCGCTTCCTCGGGCTTAATCCCATAGCGATTACTCAGTTCCTCGGCAAAATCAGTAACCTTAGCCATTTTGGTCTCCTTTCTTCATCTTGTTTTTTACCGAAGGAGCAGGTTTGAAACTAAGCACAATCTTTGGAGGCACCATCATCCTTTGTCCGGTAGACGGACTCACGACAATGCGCTCCATGCGGTTCTTAAGCTCGAAGGTGCCAAAATCAGGCACCGTGACATTCTCGCCATCATCAAACCTCTGGGCCATAGCTTCCAATACGCAACGCACCATGCGCTGCGTATTCTCCTGAGAATAACCCGAACGTCTTGACAATTCGGCTATGTATTCCTTGTTGTTCATTCTACTATTTCTCCATAAAGGTCGAAGTCATCGCTGTCGGTGATATGCACATTATAGAAGCAACCAGAGCGCAGACGACGCTTGTCGGCAGGGATAAGCACCTCAGGATCAACCTCTGGCGAGCAGAACTCAGTGCGTCCCACATAGTAGTCGCCCTCGCGTCGGTCGATGATAGTAGTGAGTGTCTTGCCCACCTTGGCAGCCTCAACCTCAGCAGATATGCGCTGCTGCACAGCCATAAGCTTGTCGAGTCGGCGCTGCTTCACTTCAGCTGGCACATCATCCTCATAATGCTCGGCACTGTAAGTACCCTCCTCCTCGGAATAGGCAAAGGCTCCCATACGCTCAAACTTAGCCCACTTCACAAACTCAACAAGTTCCTTGAAGTCCTCTTCGGTCTCACCTGGGAAACCCACCATAAGTGTTGTGCGCAGACAGATGCCTGGCACACGCTCGCGTATCTGCTCAATGAGGTCCATTGTCTCCTGCTTCGACACATGGCGATGCATGCGTGTGAGCATATTGTCAGAGATGTGCTGCAAGGCGATGTCGAGATACTTGCACATGTTGGGCTTCTCGCGTATCACATCAAGCAATTCCAAGGGGAACTGGTTGGGATAAGCGTAGTGCAGGCGTATCCACTTAACGCCCTTGATATCAGCCATTTCGGCAATAAGGTCGGCAATATGGCGCTTGCCATCAAGGTCAACACCATAATATGTAAGCTCCTGAGCAATGATCTGAAACTCCTTAACGCCACGCTCCACAAGCGAGCGCACCTCGTCGAGAATCTCCTCCTTGGGTCGGCTCACATGCTTGCCTGTAATAATAGGTATAGCGCAATAAGCACAACGACGGTCGCATCCCTCACTAATCTTCACGTAAGCATAGTGGTGAGGAGTTGTGATGAGACGGTCGCCAGAGCAAGTAGGCACGTCGGGCTTGCCGAGATCAGTGAGAAGCTGCTTGAAGTTGAACTTGCCATAGTATTTGTCTACCTGTGGGATTTCCGTTTCCAGCTCGTCCTTGTATCTCTGCGAGAGACAGCCCATGACGAAGAGTTTGCTGATGCGTCCCTCCTCCTTAGCCTGAACAAGCTCCAGGATAGTATCTATACTCTCCTGCTTTGCATCCTCGATAAATCCACATGTGTTCACCACGACAATCTCACCATCAATGCGCTTTGCATCGTGTGTGCAGTGGTAGCCAGCCTGCTCAAACATCGTCATCAGAGCCTCTGAGTCGACGAGGTTTTTAGAGCAGCCCATTGTTATAATGTCTATTTGTCCTTTCTTCATTATTCCCTTTTATCAATCTTTCTTTAGCAGCGAATCCACATTAATCCTTCTTGAAGAGCGAGTCAACAAACTGTCGCTTGTTGAAAAGTTGCAATGCCTCCATCGACTCTCCCAGTCCGATGTACTTCACAGGCACCTTGAGTTGGTCGGAGATACCTATCACCACACCACCCTTGGCAGTGCCGTCGAGCTTTGTAATGGCAAGCGAGGTGATCTGAGTGACCTGCGAGAACTGCTTAGCCTGCTCAAAGGCGTTCTGTCCGGTAGAACCGTCGAGCACCAAGAGCACTTCATCAGGAGCCTCAGGCAGCACCTTCTTCATAACCTCCTTGATTTTCTTAAGCTCGTTCATCAGTCCCACCTTATTATGCAGACGACCTGCTGTGTCGATAATCACCACGTCAGCACCGTTTGCCTTGGCAGAAGCAAGAGTGTCGTAAGCCACAGACGCAGGGTCGGAACCCATCTGCTGCTTGATGACAGGCACACCTACACGCTCACCCCAAATGCAAATCTGCTCTACGGCAGCAGCACGGAATGTGTCGGCAGCACCAAGATACACCTTCTTGCCCGACTTCTTAAACTGATAGGCGAGCTTGCCGATAGTAGTGGTCTTGCCCACTCCGTTGACACCCACAACGAGAATCACATAGGGACGATGATCAGTGGGAAGCTCCCAGTCGTCGTTGTCACCAGTGTTGTTTTCGGTCAGCAGCGATGCAATCTCGTCGCGCATGATACCGTTGAGCTCGGATGTAGACACATACTTGTCGCGGGCCACACGCTCCTCAATACGCTTGATGATTTTAAGGGTAGTCTCCACGCCGATATCGGAAGTGATGAGAGCCTCCTCAAGGTTGTCGAGCACTTCGTCATCAACAGTCGATTTGCCCATGATGGCACGTGATATCTTGTCGAAAACACTATGCTTAGTCTTTTCGAGTCCATTGTCAAGAACTTCTTTCTTGTTCTTATTAAAAAATCCAAAAATTCCCATATAACGTTATTTGTGTTTGCAAAAATAAGCAAAATATTCGGAATGACAAAGCGACACTGCAAAATTAAGCTCGTTTATTTTGCGAGGTCTCTTAATTTAGTTACCTTTGCAGCAACTTCGATTAAAAAACTAATTTGTTATGGTTAAAATCACATTTCCCGATGGTTCGGTTCGTGAGTATGAACAGGGCGTAACGGGGTTACAAATCGCCGAGAGCATTTCGCCGGCTCTCGCTCGCAACGTTGTATCTTGCGGTGT
>CAKQFF010000106.1 GCA_934230685.1 uncultured Prevotella sp.
CTATTTTATCTCCTATAAGCTTGTATTTAAAGGAGTTTCAAGAGATTGTTAAAAGATTTTCGTGGACAGTAGTGAATCTTTTTCTATCAACACAGTGGCGTAGGCGGATATTCCCTCCATACGTCCGGTGAAACCGAGTTTCTCGGTTGTTGTAGCCTTGATAGACACATTATCCACATCTGTCTGCATCACTTCGGCAAGACAGCGCTGCATCTCAGGTATGTGCGGATTGAGCTTTGGTCGCTCTGCACATACAGTAGCGTCGACATTGCCCAGTCGATAGCCTTTGGTGGCTATAAGGTCGATGGTCTTGCGCAACAGTATCTTGCTGTCAACATTAAGTGTCTCGGCTGCAGTGTCGGGGAAATGATAGCCTATATCGCGCATGTTGGCTGCGCCAAGCAAGGCATCGCAAATGGCATGTATCAGTACATCGGCATCGCTATGGCCAAGCAAACCCAGCTCATAGTCGAGCTTTATGCCACCAAGCCAAAGCTCACGGCCTTCTACAAGTTTATGGACATCATATCCAAATCCAGTTCGAATCTTCATGAGTTTTGAGTTTTGAATGTTGAGTTTTGAATTGTGCGCCTTTGGCGCATGTTGAATTTTGAGTTTTGAGTTTTGAATGTTGAATTGTGCACCTTTGGCGCATGTTGAATAATTCAAAATCGGCTCTGCCGATAATTCAAAATTCAAAACTCAAAATTCAAAATTCCACTTATCTCCTTTTGAAGAGGTCTTTCAGTCCGTCCATATCAAACGACAGAGTGAAGCGGAGGGTCTGGTCGAGCGGATTCGACTTGGCAGTGGCTATCACATAGCCAGCGTCAAGCGAGAAGACATTCATCTTGAAACCGGCACCCACAGTGAAATACTTACGGTTGCCCTTGTTTTCCGACTCATGATGATAGCCGGCACGCAGGGAGAACTTGTCGTTGTAGACATACTCGGCACCAACGCTCCAACGTATCTCTTCCAACTCTTCCTTGAAACCGCCAGGAGCATCGTGGAAACTCTTGAAGATGCCACTGATAGGCGACACTTCGTAATACTCCTTGTCAAGCAACTCCTCGTAGTTCTCCACCTCGTTGCCATCCTTGTCTACCTTAGAAGGATAAGTTGGCACGAGCGGCTTGTTGGCATCGGCTGATATAGAGAAACGGTTGTATTCGTCGACTGGAATCATGAGCGAGGCACCAAGACGAAGGTTGGCAGGAAGGAACTCTGAGCGGTCGGTACCGCCGAAGTTTATCTTCGAACCAATGTTGGAGAGGTTAAGACCCAAGCCAAGCTGACACTCACGCTGACCAATGTTGACATAGTTCTGATAGTAGGCAGAAAGGTCAACGGCAAACGCGCTACCAGGCGACGAGGTGTCGCTATAGTCGTAGGTGAGGTCGGAATAAATCCAGCGCACACCAGCGGCAATAGAGAACTTCTCACTAAGCATGATTGAGTAAGCCACGTCAATAGACATCTCGTAAGGATTGAGAGTCATCTGAGAGTCGCCCGTCTCCGAACCACCGTAGAACACCTCACCAAGCGAGAAATAACGCAATGAGCCTGACACAGCCGAATAGTCGCCAATGCGATAGTAGCCTACAAGATAGGCAAGGTCGATGTCGCTAACAAGCTGGCGAAGCCAAGGTGTATAGTTGAGAGCCACACCCGCACGCGAAATTGTAAATGGATACTTGGCAGGGTTCCAATATTGCGAAGCCACGTCAGGGTCGGTAGCCGCACCAACATCACCCATACCGCCGGCACGGGCATCAGGCGCGATAGACTGCGACGTCACGGAGTTCTTCTCGGGGTTGAACATATCCTGCTTCTCCTGGGCGAGAGTCGGTAGCGACACAAGAGCCGTGAGAGCGGAGAGTATTATTTTATTCTTCATCTATTTATCTGTTACTTGTTCTTGTATGCTCAATGAAATCAATTAAGAATCAAGAATGGATTAAGAGTCATCACAAAATCATCGTTTCCTATTCTCGATTCTTAATTATAATAACGCTGTATAGCCTTATTTATTGCCAACTATTATGAGTTTCTTGGCTTTCGATGTGCGCACAGCACCTTCTGACTTGAGTTTCACTCTATACAGATACACTCCAGTCTGTAAAGGCGCACCATTGCTTCCAGTCAAATTCCAAGACATAACGTATGGCGAAGCGGCTATGACACCTGCATCTGTCTGACTCCAGAGAATGCGTCCGCCAACATCAAACACCTCTACTGTCACATCAACCGAACTTCCCGCACGGTCGTGGGATATAAGGAACGAGGTGCTCGACTGGGCAGGATTGTCGGTACATGATATACTTACAGACGGCTTCTGTCCCTTCACCACATTGAAACGCAAGCGAGCCACCGACATATTGTTCTGTATGTCCCAAGCACGGAATTGCAGAGTGTGCTCACCCTCATCAAGTTCGGGCAGATAGTAATATGTAGAACCCGTGGTATATGAGCCGAAGTCGAACATGAAGTTGTCGTTGAGCGAATAGGTCATGTCCTGCTTGTCGTCGATGATGAGCTGCATGTCGTGTCCGATACCCGTGCCTGAGGCGTTGATGCCATCGCGGTCGGTAACCTCAGCCACAAAGTAAGGAGTAGGATTCACATCGCCACCATTCTGGAACGAAGGAGAATTGAGATAACAGTAAATCGACGGACCTATTGAGTCGTTGGCTGCTATCTCGCTGCCTCCAACAATGAAGTCGTCGCTATATCCCTGGGCAATGGAGGTATGCTCGTTGTTGATGGCCCACAGAGTGATGAGACCAGACTCGTCGGAATAGTTGATATCCTTAGGCACAGCAAACGTGAAGCTGAACTCACCGTCAACGATGCGGTTGACACCATTGTATATGGTCTTGGTGCGGTCGGTATACTCAAAAGCCTTATAGTCCTTGTCCTCAGTAGAATTATGGCGGCAAGTGATTGTCTCGCGGCTGTCGTGCACAATCATAGTAACGTCACCATTGAAACCGGGCATATTCTCCACATGTCCCTTCACTGTGGCAAGAGCTCCTGCCTTAAGGCGTATCTCCTGAGTAGCACCAGCAAGACTCACACCACATATAGAATCAACCACAATCTTGGCAGTAGGCAGGTTGAGCGACATTGCGGGGTCGCCAAACAACACATACTGACGCGAGTTGAGAGCCAATTGCTCGGTTGTAGACTCATTCTTGGCAAGACGCAACGCCTCGCCAATGGTAAGCGGCTTGCCATTGGCATCATAAGACAACACATGACGCATGAACGCCGAATGTATCTTGGCATTACGGTCGGAGTATACCGTGCGCGCTGTGGTGAGTATTGCCACAGCACCACCATTGGGATTGAGCACGGCATTCATACCGATATTATCCGAAAGACGGTCGAACGGACCGAAATCACAACCTACAGTAAGCCACATTGGGAGGTTGGTGTTATTGAACGTACTGAAATCGTTAAGACGCAACACATTCTCATGCGAGAACTGCCACTCGGAGCCGTGTCCCACATAACTCATAATGAGTGCTCCCTGACTCTGCTGCTGCTTTATAAGCTTTGTTACTTCAGGATAGGTGTTGCCCGATGCCGTAGATTCTATCTGATAGGCATCCCACATCACCTTCTTGACATTGTAGCCTGGATATGCAGATATCACCTGGTCGGCCACAGCGTTAGCCTTTGTCATGTGGTCGTTGGCATCACCATCATCGCCCATAAAGAATATTGTGTTCTGCCATGCACCACCATTACTGTTGGTGGCATAGTTTATCGCCTTGTCGACCATAGCCTTGGCATCAATCTCATTATTCACGGGAAAGCGTCCTACAGCCACATCCATTTTGTCGACAGAAAGAGGCTTTCCACCTTCACCGTCGTCAAGAAGACAATAGAAGCCGTCGTCAACACAACTGACACGCTTGTCGAACGAGTCTTCATTCTCATAAGCCAAGAGATAGTCGTCGGCAGACAAGCGACTGCACTCCGATGTGTTCATACGGTTGTCCCATACGCTGCCGCCAAACAGCAGCAGATACTTAGGCTGGTCGGCTTCATCATCGGCACGATCGTAGAGCATCTTGAGATAATGGCGATAGGCCGATGCATCAGGTGTGCCACTCGAAAACTCGTTGAAGAGTTCGTCAGCCGGCACTATATTTACTCTCATGCTATCATGTTCCTGATGGAATGCCTTAAGGCGTTCTGCCTGCGCAAGCAACTTCTGAGTTGTGGGGATGATTATCACCATGTCGGCCTGAGGGTCGGCATGATGGTTCTGGTTGGTGATGTTATAGACATATTCCGGAACGGGAAGCGTGGCTGTAGCCATATCTTGTGCGACACGTGGCGAACTCCATTGGAGCTGAACAAAGTCAAGACGCACGGCATTGCCGCTTACCAATTTCAGCACAATGCGTTCACGATTGGAATTTGCATTGCGCGCGCAACGTGTGGTGAATTTCCTTTCTGTACGGAAACCTGAAACATACTGCGACACCGCACCCTTGGTTTCTACAGTTCCGATAGACTTGCCATTGACAGTCACCTGCACAGAAGAAGTTCCCGTAGAACCGATGGCCACTGTAGGCAGATATTGGGCATCTGCCTGATAGAGGCTGTTGTCGAACTCCACAACCATAGAGTCGCCTACAGACAGTTGGCGTGAGTCGAAGAAGTGGCGTCCGCCTTGCAGATAGGAATAGGCATCCACCTCATAGAGCTGATAGCTATCGTTAGTGCTTATGTCGGGATTGAGAGAGCGAATAGAGTCGATGGAAACAAATTTTGGCTCTGTAGAGCCTTCAGTAAGGAAATAGTAGCCATAGTCGGAATAATGGTTGCGGGTGCGGGTGACACCCGTTGCTTTCCATGACACCGGGCCACGTCCGTAGAATATACGCTTGTCGCCCACCTTGGCTGTAGGCACTTCTTTAAGGTCGTCACCCTTTACAAGGTCTTCAGCCGTGAGAACCTCATTTTGCAAATTGCCACCATAACCATAGATCTTCACCTTAGACGGATTAGAGAATCCTGCCTTCTTAACAAGGGCATCGGTGAGCTGATAGAATCCTGACGACGGCACACGTATCTTTGCCCACTTTCCCGAACGCAACACACTACGCTTGGCATAGCGGTCTTTGGGAGCTATGGCTGAATAATCAGTATCAGAAGCCTTAAGTGGCGAGTTGATACGGCTGATACGAGCAGCTACATCCAGTGCGTCATTCTTAGCTACGGCATTGCGACGAAGCATAAAACTTGCGAGTACACGATACCTGCCGTCACGGAACACCACTGGAGAGAACGACACGAAGAGCGACGGACGCTTACGGTCCATTGTTATACGCGTGTCTACAGTTGGTGTAGCGGGGGGCAAAACATCTGTTATGCGACGATAGTTGTCAACGTCGGCACGAGGCATATCAGCATATTCTGGATAAACTATCTCGTAGAAATACACCGAGTCGCAATAGGTGGAGGGCAATGACTCTGTATGTGAGAACATTGGTACAACGGAGTCGACCCTCACATCTGCCGATGTGAGGTTATAGAACTTCTGGGCTACTGCCGATACTGTCGTCAGGCACAGACACATTATTATATGTATGGCTCGCAAGTTTATTTTCATATATTAAATTTATTTACAGTTGAAATCCAGCACCAGTCGGTCCTCGATGTAGCCTTCAAGATGGTCGTCAATCTTCACTGGTCCCACTCCTGCAGGAGTTCCAGTGTAAAGAATGTCGCCTGTCTTCAGCGTAAAGAACTGCGATATGTAGGCTATCAGCTCGTCAACCTTATAGAGCATGTCGGAGGTGCATCCCTCCTGCACAGTGTTGCCATTGATGTCGAGATGGAAGTGAATGGCTTGCACATCGCGGAACTTCTCCACAGGAACCCACTCACCAATGGCAGCCGAACCGTCGAAACCCTTGCACAGCTCCCATGGCTTGCCTTCGGAACGCAGTTTTTTCTGAAGCTCGCGTGCGGTAAAGTCGATGCCTACAGTCACTGCATCATAGTAGCGATGAGCGAAACGCTGTGGTATGGTCTTGCCAAGGCGCGAAATGCGCACCACAAGTTCGGTCTCATAATCGATGCGTCCGAGATGATCGGGGATGAAGAACGGCTTGTGGTCCTTGAGCAGAGCCGAGTCGGCCTTAGTGAATATCACGGGGCTTTCTGGTTTATATAACGCTCCGTGAAGCTCTTTATTGTGTTCGAGGTAGTTCATACCTACGGCAAATATCTTCATTTTACGATTTTGTGTTAATTGACAGAAACAAAAAAAGGAGTCGCGAAAGAGTTTTCACTCTTCGCAACTCCATTATATAAAATTATGCGTAATTGATTTCTCTAATTACTCAGCAGAAAGAGTGAAGCGCTTGTAAGCAACAATCTTCAGATCCTTGTCCTGCTTCTTAAGGAAGTCAGCAACGCTCTGCTTGTCGCCGTCGCCGAACTGGAACTCCTGGCAAACGAGGCAGTTCTCCTTGAGGAACTTG
>CAKQFF010000107.1 GCA_934230685.1 uncultured Prevotella sp.
TCGTTATAAGCAATTGAGCCAAAACCACACCCACCACCGACGGCACGATGCCTTTATTTCCCCATACATAATATATAGGTACTGACAAAAACAATGTGGCTATTGCCAAATAAAGCGAACTTACAGCCACAGCCTGCAACTGTCGGGTGGCCTTGAGAATGGCAAGCTCGCCTGAAGAGAAAGTTGTAAACCCTACTACTGGCGCAAGCAGCATAAATTGCAAGGTATGACTGTGGGAAGAGAATGTCCACTCATCAAGCCAAGGAGCCATTACAAGACACGCCACAAAACCGAGCAAGGACGTAAGCAAGCACCAACAACGAAACACGGCAATGCGACGCTTAAGCATCATTTTGTCACCTTTCTTAAAAGCCGAGGAAATTTCCCTTATTGCGCTTATCGACAAACCAAGGTTTGTTGAGTCGCCCACAAGTTTTATTGTAGACGAGTAGAGGGCGAGCAATCCCATGCCCATAGTGCCAAGGATTAGCGCCACAAGTTTGTTGCGCACCAATCCTACAAGTATGTTTATTCCTTGCACACCACCAAAAAGGCCTGTGTATTTAAGAATATGTGTATAACTATTCTGTTTTTCCATTTATATCTTAACGCAATTAAATATAAATTATTACTTTTGCAAAAGAGAAAAATAACACTCCACAGAAAGTAGAAAAGTAAATAACACACATCAATTATGCACAACTACCCATTAATAAGCTTTATCATCCCAATATACAACACAGAACCAAACCAGTTGCGCGAATGTGTAGAAAGCATTATGTCGCTATCGCTCAGCCAACAGGAGCGTGAGATTATCATCGTCGACGATGGTTCGGAGTTCACAGCACTCAACGATATCGCCGACCTTGCCGACAATATCATCTATCTTCGACAGCACAACCAGGGAATGCCTTCGGCACGCAATATAGGTCTGCGCATGGCAACCGGACGATTCGTGCAGTTTATAGATGGACACGACAAACTGATACGTGCTCCATATGAGCATTGTCTCGACATTGCACGCTATCATAATCCGGATGTTGTGTTGTTCAAAACCACCAAGAAGGATAGCAATATAGAGACTCCGTTCACATATGACGGACCATCGACAGGAAGTGCATACATGCGCGACCATAGCATCTGCGCCGATGTGTGGGGCTACTTGTTCGAGCGAAACATATTGGGCAATCTGAAATTCGATACAGACATGCAGTTTACCGATGAAGACTTCACTCCACAGCTGTTTCTGCGCTCCGAACGTTTCTATACAACCGACTCAGAAGCCTATCACAACCGACAGACTTCCGACTCCAAAGCCACCAACAAAGACCAGACACAGCAGTCATTTGCCGATACCGAGCGCATTCTGCTCCACTTGCAAAGCCTTGTGGTGCCCGAAGCCGACCGCGCCGCTCTCAACCGTCGCATAGCACAGCTCACAATGGAATATCTATGCAACATCATAAGAAGCACAGGCGACAAGCAGGAACTGGAAGAAGCAACTGAGCGTCTGCGCAGCCACGGACTGTATCCTCTGCCCGACCGCGACTACACCAAGCGATACAAATATTTCCGCAAGATGATGAGCAACAGAATTACAAGAAACATGTTGTTTGTGCTTATAAGAAGATAAAATAACATAATTTGTTTCGCATTCTCGCTCGGAATAATTATCTTTGTATGATAAAACAAAAACAACAATGAATATCAGATACTACGCATTTATAGCATTGGCTATGCTCTCCACAGCATCGCTTGCACAAAAAAGAAAGCCAGCAAAGAAGCCTGCAGCAGCCAAGGGCGCAAAAACTGCGAAACCAGCCAAGCCTGCTAACGCAGCTACCGTAATGTCGCCACAAGCCAAGGCTCTTTTTGAGGACATGTTGCCCAACACGCAACGTGTATTCTTCATCGACAGCACCATTGTCGACATCGACCATGTGCTCAACGCCATTCCTCTGCCCGAAGCCTACGGCAAATATGTAGACTACGACAAATTCTTCAACAAGAAGACTGGCAGCAAGTCATCAGTCTTTGTCAATGGATTTGGTAACCGTTGCTATTATACTGAAATTGGAAACGACAGCATCTCACGCCTTTACATGTGCGACCGCCTTGGCGACAACTGGGGCAAGCCTGTAGCTATCCGCGAGATCAACAAGCAATTCACCAATATCAGCAATCCATATATGGCTTCTGACGGACAGACCCTGTATTTCTCAGGTGTATCTAACTCAGATGGCCTTGGCAAGCGCGATATCTACATGACTAAATACGATGCCGACGAGGGACATTTCATGCAGGCAGAAAATATAGGTCTGCCTTTCAACTCAGCCGACGACGACTTTGCCTATATCATAGCCGACGCTGACGGCATGGCATGGTTTGCCACCACACGCCGCCAACCCAAAGGCAAAGCTTGCATTTATGCCTTCGTACCATCAGAAAGCAGAACCAACTATAATGCCGACGAACTTGAAGACAGCCAACTCATGGGATATGCCGAACTTACAAGCATACACCAGACATGGCCTTCGTCAGCCAAACGCGATGTGGCAATGAAGCGACTCAACAGTCTGCGCAACAAAGCCAAAGCTTCTGCTCAAGGAATGGGCAATATTGACTTTGTGGTTAACGACAACATCACATACACAAGTCTTGGACAATTCCATTCCAACGAAACCCGTAATGCATATATGGAGATAGCACGACAGCAGAAGGAATTGGTAAGTGTCGTAAACAAACTCGATGCTATGCGCACACGCTACCATTATGCACCCACCAACGGCAAGGACGATCTCGCTAAACAGATTGCACAATTTGAGCAACGAGAGGACAACTTACGCACTTCAATTCGCAAGAATGAGCAGGAATTGCGTCGCAAGGAATTGCAGTTGATAAAGAAATAACAATAAATAATAAAAAACTATCTATTATGGCAAAAAAACATTTCGCAGAATCCGAACTAATCATCAATAGCGATGGAAGCGTATTCCACCTTCACGTTAAACCTGAGCAACTTGCCGACAAGGTAATCCTCGTGGGCGATCCTGGCCGCGTAGCTCTTGTGGCTTCTCACTTCGACAACAAGGAGTGCGACATCGAGAGTCGTGAGTTCCACACCATCACCGGCACCTACAAAGGCAAGCGCATTACTGTTATTTCAACTGGCATTGGCTGCGACAATATCGACATAGTTATGAACGAGGTTGACGCTCTCGCCAACATCGATTTCAACACCCGCGAGGAGCACGAGACTCTACGCCAGCTTGAGGTTGTGCGCATCGGCACTTGTGGCGGATTGCAACTCAATACTCCTCCTGGAACATTCATTTGTTCGGAATACTCTATTGGTTTCGACGGCTTACTCAACTTCTATGCCGGACGCAACGCCGTATGCGACTTACAGATAGAGCGTGCCTTGCTCAATCATCTTGGATGGACAGGCAACATGTGTCAGCCTGCCCCCTACGTGGTAGCTGCCGACAAGGAGCTTGTCGAACGCATAGCAAAAGAAGACATGGTGCGTGGATTCACGGTGGCATGCGGCGGATTCTTCGGTCCTCAGGGACGTGAGCTCCGCATTCCTCTTGCCGACCCTCATCAGAACGAGAAGATAGAGAGCTTCGAATACAAGGGTATCCGCATCAACAATTTCGAGATGGAAAGCTCAGCTCTTGCTGGACTGGCAAAGCTAATGGGACATAAGGCTACAACCGTGTGCATGGTGATTGCCAACCGCCGCACAAAGAACGCCGATACGGGATATAAGAGTCATATAGACGACCTTATAAAGTTGGTATTGGAGAGATTGTAAAGCCCGACCCCTCCCCCGTAGGGAGGGGAATAACATACAACTGCGAGGGTTATTTTTATTAAATATTTGAGTAACTGCAGAGGTTGAATACAAAGACAATAATAATGTATCTACAGTTATAAAGAACAAAGATTATAATAATACAACTGCGGTTGTTGAGAACAAAGATTATAAAAATAATAATTGGCGAATATTATCGGCCCTAAACAAGTCTATAATATTCGCCAATTATCCGTTTATATATATTCTATCATCAGATTACATTTATTCTGTCATCAAAATAATAATCCAATAACTTTACCCCCGATACTTACCACTTTCCTCCCTACGGGGAAATGGTATGTATCAGGGGTATGGCTTAAACGTTTTTTATCCCTTAAGCTTTATCTCCAACTTCTCCAACATCTCGCGTGTCATAGCGTCGAGGTCATAAGCCGGACACCAATCCCACTCCTGACGAGCACAAGAGTCGTCCATGCAATCAGGCCAGCTCTCGGCTATGCTCTGCTTCAATGGATCAACATCGTATTCCATCTCAAACTCAGGACGATACTTCTTGATAGCTGCGAACACAGTCTCAGGAGCGAAGCTCAATGAAGCGATATTGAAAGCGTTGCGATGAACAAGACGTGTTGGGTCAGCCTCCATGAGGTCGATGGCTGCCTTCAGAGCGTCGGGCATGTAAATCATATCCATGAGAGTGCCCTGCTTGATAGGACATACAAACTTCTCGCCACGTACGGCTGAATAGTATATATCAACAGCATAGTCGGTTGTGCCGCCACCCGGAGGTGTAACGTAAGAGATTACGCCTGGGAAACGAACGGCGCGTGTGTCCACACCATACTTATTGAAATAGTAGTCGCTGATAAGCTCAGTAGTAACCTTAGAAACACCATAGATGGTGCGTGGACGCTGGATAGTGTCCTGCGGAGTCATCACCTTAGGTGTAGACAAGCCGAACGAGCCGATACTGCTTGGTGTGAACACAGCACAATTATGCTCACGAGCCACCTCAAGGATATTCCACAATCCATCGATTCCTATCTTCCATGCCAGACGCGGCTTCGACTCAGCCACTACAGAGAGGAGGGCAGCGAGATTATAGATAGTGTCGATGGAATACTGCTTAACAACATCGGCAATCATTTGCGGGTTGATCACGTCGCACTCAGCCATCGGACCGCTCTCAGCAAGCCATCCCTTAGGCTCGGCACCCTTGATATAGCCAGCCACCACGTTGTCATTACCATAAGTTTTGCGCAATTCCCTTGTAAGTTCCGAGCCGATCTGTCCCGTAGAACCTATAACCAAGATTTTCTTCATTGTTGATTTGTATTTAGGTTTGTTTGTTGTTAGGATGTATTCCCATTGTCCAAGAAAAGCGATTGTCCAAGAAAACGGCAATATTCCACCCTTTCGAATTTCGATGCAAAGTAACAAAATATTTTTCATATGACAATAAAAAATACAAGAAAAAACATAAGTTTCGTATAATGATAAATTTTAACACGAAAAGAAGTGCTATGTGAAAAAATTTTTGTTAATTTGCACAGCAATAAGCTTAAAAACGAAATCACACATATTATATAAAAACAACTATTAAATCTTAGCAAAATGTACGGAAAGGTAAAAGAACATCTCTGTGCCGCGCTTGAGAACCTCAAGCAGGCAGGTCTCTACAAAGAAGAACGTATCATCGAAAGCCCCCAGGGTGCTGCCATTCAGGTGAAGGGTAAGGAAGTGCTCAACTTCTGCGCCAACAACTATCTTGGCTTGTCAAACAACCCACGCCTTATTGAGGGTGCCAAGAAGATGATGGACCGCCGTGGCTTCGGCATGTCTTCAGTACGCTTCATCTGCGGTACACAGGACATCCACAAGGAGCTTGAGGCTGCCATCTCCGATTATTTCCACACAGAGGACACCATCCTCTATGCTGCTTGCTTCGATGCCAACGGCGGTTTGTTTGGCTCATTCCTCACCGACGAGGACGCCATCATCTCCGATGCTCTCAACCACGCTTCCATCATCGACGGCGTGCGCTTGTGCAAGGCTAAGCGTTATCGCTACGCCAACGCCAACATGGAGGAGCTTGAGAAGTGTCTTCAGGAGGCTCAAGCCCAGCGCTTCCGCATCATCTGTACTGATGGAGTGTTCTCAATGGACGGCAACGTTGCTCCTATGGACAAGATCTGCGACTTGGCAGAGAAGTACGACGCTCTCGTGATGGTTGACGAAAGCCACTCAGCAGGCGTTGTTGGTGCTACTGGCCACGGCGTGAGCGAGCTTTGCAAGACATACGGTCGTGTGGACATCTACACAGGCACATTGGGCAAGGCATTCGGCGGTGCTCTCGGAGGATTCACAACAGGCAAGAAGGAAATCATCGACATGCTCCGTCAGAGCAGCCGCCCTTACCTCTTCTCCAACTCATTGGCTCCGTCGATTATCGGCGCAAGTCTTGAGGTGTTCAAGATGCTTAAGGAGGACAACTCCATACACGACCGTCTGGTTGAGAACGTCAGCTACTTCCGCGACAAGATGCTTGCAGCTGGTTTCGACATCAAGCCTACACAGAGTGCCATCTGCGCCGTTATGCTCTACGACGCTCCTC
>CAKQFF010000108.1 GCA_934230685.1 uncultured Prevotella sp.
TCGTTAACCTCGAGGAAGTCTACGTGAAGAACAGCGTCAGTTACCGGGTGGAACTGGATCTCCTTGAGGATAGCTGTGTGAGACTCACCGTCGATGATGAGGTTGATGACATAGATGTGGGGAGTGTAGATAACCTTGCGGAGCTCAGTCATAGGAACAGCAAATGACTTAGCTACTGGCTTGCCGTCTTCCTGGGCGATACCATAGATGTTGCAAGGTACGAGGCCTTCCTTACGCAATGACTTAGAAGCTTTCTTACCAAGGTTCTCACGCTTCTGACCTGTTACGTTAATCTCTTTCATAATTGTGTTACTCTAAATTAAGTTGAATAAATAAATGTTTATGCCTTAATTCGCCATCACACGAGAATCATTGAATTTTCGCAAATTCTGTATATCTGTATAGATGTGCTCAAAAAAGCGGTGCAAAGTTACTTATTTTATGTGGAATGAGCAAAAATAACAGTAAAAATGTTGATATTTAATGGGTTTTTATTTAATATCTCTTTCTTTTTTTGGTAGTTCCCTTGTTTTTGTATATTTTTGCAGTGCGAAATGCAAAGCGAACAAGAAAATAGAGACATATTATATAATATTATAAAAGGATGATTAATCGCGAATTGATAAGAATTAAGATAGTTCAGTTAACCTACGCTTACTATCAGAACGGCAACAAACTAATGGACAGTGCTGAAAAGGAACTGCTCTTTAGCTTGTCGAAGGCATACGACTTGTACAACTACCTACTGGAACTCATCGTAGCAGTGACAAAGGAGGAGCGTCGCCGCGTGGAATTGGCATCGCAGCGTGCATTGCGCGAGGGCACAGAAATGCCTTCACAGAAATTCGCTTACAACAAATTTGCTGTGCAGCTTGAGGAGAACAAACAGCTCATTGACTTTGCCGAGACTCAGAAGCAGTCGTGGGACGACAGTATGGAGTTTGTGCGCAACCTGTGCAACCAGGTTGAGCAGAGCAAGACCTATGCTGACTATATGGCTGACAAGGACGACTCGTATGAGGCCGACCGCGAAGTATGGCGCAAGCTGTACCGACAGCTCATACAGGAAAACGAAGATCTTGACGCATTGCTTGAGGAACAAAGTCTCTATTGGAATGACGACAAGGAGGTGGTTGACACATTCGTATTGAAGACCATCAAGCGTTTCGACCCAAAGAACAAGGCCAAGCAGGAACTGTTGCCCGAATACAAGGATCAGGAGGACAAGGATTTTGCACAGAAGCTGTTCCGTGCCACTATCCTCAACGCCGACCAGTATCAGCGCTATATGAGCGAGACTTCGCGCAACTGGGATTTCTCGCGTCTGGCATACATGGACGTAGTGATTATGCAGATTGCCATTGCCGAGATGCTCACATTCCCAAACATTCCAATCAGTGTGACTATCAACGAGTATGTGGACCTTGCAAAGCTCTACTCAACTCCTAAGTCGGGTGGCTACATCAACGGCATGCTCGACGCTATAGCACGTTATCTCGTGTCTACAGGCAAGCTGATGAAGACAATAGAGGACCGTCCGCAACGTCGTCAAGGTGGTGGACGCTATTCTACTCCGCGCCTTAACCGTGCACAGCAGGCTATAGAGGAAGGCGAAGTGTTGCGCTTGCGCTATGCAGCCCAGGCTGAAGAGCAGGCAAGACAGGCGATGGAAGATACAGAAACAGAAAATCAATAATCAAAATAATTAATAACTAAATGAACGTAATGTTACTTGCTGCCCAGGCAGCACAGGGTGGTGGATATGGCATGTTGATAATGATGGTGGCAATCTTTGCCATCATGTACTTCTTCATGATTCGTCCACAGCAGAAACAACAGAAGAAAATCCGTGAGTTCCAGAACGCACTGAAAGAGGGCGACAAGGTTGTTCTCGGCGGTGGCATACACGCTACTGTACGCCGTGTAGATCTTGCTGCAGGTGTTGTGGAAGTGGAGATTGCACGTGGTGTTGTGGTTTCTGTAGACAAGAGCGGTGTGTTCGCCGACTCAGCCTCACAGCCTCAGAAGTAAGGCTTAGGCATTATATAAGTCGTTTGGATGGAAAATCGCTTGACGAAAATATACAGAGTTGTCAGGAACTTCTTGTTCAGTTCAGTGAACAAGGAGTTTCTGATTTTTTTGTTCTTTCTCTTCTTGAGCGGCACCTTCTGGTTGGTGATGACGCTCAACGAGACGTTTGAACAGGAAATATCTGTGCCCGTGCGTCTTGTCAATGTGCCAAAGAATGTGGTGATGACAAGCGATATAGAGGATACGGTGCGCGTGACAGTGCGCGACAAGGGTTTTGCTCTTGCCACTTATATATATGGCGACCGCATAGTTCCCGTGAATATCAATTATTCCACTTATGCCAACCGTCAGACAGGCTACGGCATTGTGCCAACGGCAGACTTGCTAAAGATGGCAAGTCAGAAGTTTACGGGAGCCTCGAAGGTGCTGCAAGTGAAACCCGACCATCTTGACTTCTATTTCAACTACGGTGTGTCGAAGCAGTTGCCCGTGCGCATGTCGGGAAATGTAGTTCCGGGACGCTCGTATTATTTGGCTCGCACAAAGTTCTGGCCTGACGTGGTGACGGTGTATGCCTCAAAACGCATACTTGACTCGTTGCGATATGTGAAAACAGTGCCTATCAATATAGTGAACTTCGGTGACACAGTGATACGCACAGTGGCATTGGAGAGGATAAAGGGAGTGAAGGTAGTGCCTAAGGAGGTGCGTATAGGTCTTTATCCCGATATCCTCACCGAGGAAAGCATTGACGTGACAGTGAAAGCCATAAACATGCCCGAAGGAAAGATGCTGCGCACGTTCCCGTCGCGTGTTAAGGTGAACTTCACTGTGGGAGCAAGCATGTTCAGAAATGTAAGTGCCGAACAGTTCACTGTAGTGGTAGACTACAACGAGATAATGCAGCATCCTTCGGACAAGTGCAACCTTTATCTAAAGTCGAGTCCGCATGGAGTGCGCAACGCTCGCTTGCAAATCAGCCAAGTGGATTATCTGATAGAACAACAGTAAAAACGCTATATATATAATAAGGTGGAGGAAACCGAATGAAGATAGCAATAACAGGAGGCATAGGTTCGGGCAAGAGTTATGTGTGCAGACTGCTTGCTGAGCGCGGCATAGAGGTTTATGACTGCGATGCGGCAGCCAAGCGACTTATGCGCACATCGGCAGAGCTGCAACAAGAGCTTTGCCAGCTTGTGGGCAAAGAGGTGTTCTCGGCAGACGGACAGTTGCAGAAATGTGTGCTTGCCGAATATCTTCTTGCAAGCGAGGACAACAAACTATCGTTAAACGACGTGGTGCATCCTGCTGTGGCCCGCGACTACTTGGCTTCGGGAAAGGAATGGCTTGAGAGTGCAATACTCTTTGAGAGCGGATTCTACAGGAGAGTAGACTTCGACAAAGTGGTGTGTGTGGTGGCTCCGCGTGATGTGCGAATACAACGCATCATGAGTCGCGACAATATCACAGCCGACAAGGCAGCCGAATGGATAGACGTGCAGATGCCACAGGAGGAAATAGAGAGACGCAGCGACTTCGTGATAATAAACGATGGCAAGAGCGACCTAAGCCAACAGATAGACCAAGTGTTGGCACAATGCAAATAAGAGTAAGACAAATAATAATTAATAACTAATAAATAAAAAATAAAGAAAAATGGAAACAATTCTTTCAATAGCAGGAAAACCGGGACTCTACAAACTCGTGTCTCGTGGTAAGATGAACCTCATCGTAGAAGCAATCGACGCAACACACCGCCGTCTGCCAGCTTTCGCTTCAGACCGTGTGACATCACTTGCTGACATCGCAATGTATACTGACGCAGAGGACATCCCATTGTGGCAGGTATTGAAGAGCCTTGGCGAGAAGGAGCAGTCGAAGGAATGCTCACTCAACTACAAGAAGTGCTCAGCCGACGAGCTCCACGCATTCTTTGCAGAAGTGCTTCCTGCTTACGACCGCGACCGTGTTCATGACTCTGACATCAAGAAGCTTATCCAGTGGTACAACATCCTCGTAAACAATGGCATCACTGATTTCGAGGCTACACTGGCTCCTACAATGGGTGACAATGTAGACGACCGCCAGGAGGCAGCAGAGTAAATTCTCAAAACAATAAAATACAACGAATGATAAAATCCGTAAGACCAAAGAAAAATCTCGGACAACACTTCCTTACCGATCTCGGTATTGCCAAAGCTATAGCCGATACTGTAGACGCATGTCCTGACATACCCGTGCTGGAGATAGGACCAGGCATGGGTGTTATGACACAGTTCCTCGTGACAAAGCCACGACCAGTGAAGGCTGTGGAGATAGACAAGGAGTCGGTGGCTTATCTAAACGAGAAGTTCCCGACACTGCGTGAGAATATCATAGGCGAGGACTTCCTGCGTATGGACCTCAACAACATATTCGAGGGTAAGCAGTTTGTGCTTACTGGCAACTATCCTTACGACATATCTTCGCAGATATTCTTCAAGATGCTCGACTATAAGGAACTCATTCCTTGCTGCACAGGTATGATTCAGCGTGAGGTGGCTCTTCGCATAGCGTCGGCTCCGGGCAATAAGGCTTACGGCATTCTGTCGGTGCTCATTCAGGCATGGTATGATGTGGAGTATCTCTTTACTGTAGACGAGACAGTGTTTAATCCGCCTCCAAAGGTGAAGAGTGCCGTGATACGCATGACACGCAATGAGGTGATGGATCTTGGATGCGACGAGCGATTGTTCAAGCGCGTTGTAAAGACCGTGTTCAATCAGCGTCGCAAGATGTTGAGAGTGTCGTTAAGACAGATATTCGGCTCATCAGCCTCGGCTGAGTTCTATGCCCAGGACATCATGACCAAGCGTCCAGAGCAACTCTCTGTACAGCAGTTTGTGGAACTCACAAACATGGTAGACGCAGAGATGAAGTGTTGTGAATTGTAATCAATACACATTGTGAAGAAAATAAAAATCCCCGCCACTTGCACAAGTGACGGGGATTTTTCTAACTACTACAATCAATTAATTATGACAAATATGACAAAACGCATATTACTCACGTGCAAACTTTAACTACAAATGCTTGCTGATACGAGAAATAATGATTAGATTTGCAATATAAACAAAAGCAATAAAACTATGTCAGCAATCACAAGAAGAAGACTCCCGGTAGGTGTACAGTCGTTTGTAGAGATAAGAAAACGTGGATACCTATATGTTGACAAGACCGAGTCGATATGGAATCTTGTCAATGGGGTGAAGTACAACTATCTGAGCCGTCCGCGCAGGTTTGGCAAGTCGGTGCTTGTTGATACCCTACAAGCCTACTTTGAGGGGCGACGTGATCTGTTTGAAGGACTCAGTATAATGGAATTGGAACATGATTGGGCGAAACATCCAGTTATACGTCTCGATATGAGTGGTGCTGGCGCTGCTTCAGAAAGTGTGCGTTCGTATCTTGATTATATATTTAATTATTATGAATCAATTTATGAAATAAAGCCTCGTCCCAATGCTTCACTTGCAGTGCGTTTTATGGCTATTATCAGCACAGCCTACAGTCAGACGGGGCAACAAGTTGTGATTCTCATAGACGAATACGATTCTCCCTTGCAACACTCTTGGCTTACTCCCGAACATGAGGCTTGTACTGTAATTTATCGCGAAGTATTTGCTGTTCTTAAAATGGCTGACGAAATGGAGCGTTTTGTGTTTATCACGGGTATAACCAAATTCACACAGATATCATTGTTCTCTGTGCTTAACAATATCAGCAATATAAGTTTTGAGCCGCAGTTTGCCACTATTTGTGGAATATCCAAGCAAGAGGTCGTTGACAATTTCATGCCTGAGATAAAGCAAATGGCGGAATTCAACAAGTGGACAACCGACGAGACATTGAATAAACTTAAAGATTATTATGACGGGTATCATTTCTGTCGCCATAATATGGTTGATGTATATAATCCGTTTAGTCTGATAAACGCTCTATACTACAAAGACCTTAGAAGTTATTGGGCTTCGTCGGGTGCAACTTCTCTTTTGTCGAAGTTTGTAAATGATATGGAGTTGCATCTTGATGATTTCGACCACTGTAGTATTTTGCGTGGCATTCTTGAGACGTCTGATGTGACGGGTGGAGGCCCTGAATTGTTTCTTTATCAGTCGGGTTACCTTACTATAAAGGACTGTGATGAATTTGGTTATATTCTTGGCATACCTAACGAGGAAGTGAGGCAGGCTCTTAATGAAATGGTACTTCCTGCTCTTACCATGCGCAAGCAGGGTGATAGGGCTTGCTATAGAACTACCCCAATTCGGGATAAAATAGCGATTAGTTGCATGTTAAGACAGATACATGAATTCTCTTCCCATGCCATC
>CAKQFF010000109.1 GCA_934230685.1 uncultured Prevotella sp.
AGGAGCCTCAACAAGCCCCAAAAGTAAACCAAATGTAAGCCTATGTAAACGCTTCGTTTTACGCCGTCATTTCAGCCGCTCACACCTAACTCGTTGAAACACAAACCTCTCACCCATTTTTCAGCCGACCGACTCATATACGCTTCGTTCTGTGCCCCATACTTAAACACGAATGACCATGAATTATCCACGAATTTAACCACGAATGACCATGAGTTATCGAATGACTTAAACACGAATTGCCATGAATTGTCCACGAATTTATTCACGAATTGTCATGAATTTAAAAATAAAAAATCAACATTCATAACTCAACATCGGCAAAGCCGACAATTCAACATTCAACACTCAACATTCAACATTCTAATAAACGTTGATTTGTTCGGTGAAGGCTTTGACTGCCCCGATGTGGAGTTTATCCAGTTGGCGAGACCAACGTTGTCGTTGGCGAAATATCTGCAGCAAGTGGGACGCGGTATGCGTGTGTTTGAAGGCAAGAAATACTGTCTGATATTAGACAACGTAGGACTATATCGCCTGTTCGGTTTGCCGTCGGATGACAGAGACTGGCAAGCAATGTTTGAAGGGAAGATTGCAGGAAAAGGCAATATGATTCAAACCGAAGAACAATACGAAGTCGCCTATTCCATTAGCAACAGAACGGTGTCAATAACGTCAGACAACCAGACAGAACTGATAACCGTGATGACGCATGACGGACAGCGCATGGACTTGGAGGCGGCATACGGATATGAAATCAAGGAGAATGAGGATGGACTATTGGGTATTGTGGACAAGGACGATAATGAAGTGTTACCATGTGTATATAATAAGGTGGAGCTGAAAGCGTATGGCATAGCCAAACTGCATTCCAGAAAAAAGATAGACCGAGAACGGCCGTGGATAGACTTGCTGAATGGCGTGAGGTTTATAAAACGCCCTAAGATTGAAAAGATCGGATTCCTTGAATTCTCCACGACAGACGGACTGCGCTTTTACCCCAGAGTACGGACACGGCAGATGGACGAAAGTTGTTTCGTATTGGCGGAATCGTTAGAACATGGCATAGACTATGGATTGCGCTTCAAGACATTCTATGTACAACCATCAGAGCCAGACAAACTGTATTCCTTTAAAGAGAAGATGGATGATGTCCAACTTTGGGAGGACGAGAATGGAAACCTGGCATGGAAAGAAGAGTTTGAAACATCGTTGCATCCGACAAACCAAGACGAATGGGAAACACGAAAGAAAAAACATTCGGATGAGATAAAGAAATACGCAAGGGATGTACACCAATATATATGGCATTTCAAGCCCAAAATACAAATCGACAGTCTGTTCAGAAACAGATTGCTGAAGGACAATAAAGAACTGGACATTAGGCTTGAACACAAAGCCGATGGTAGTTACCAGACTTATTGCCGTGAACTAAGTTTTGACAAGTGGAAGTCCGTTGGAGCATACCTAAAGGTATTTCCACAAGCATACGGAATCCGTGTGGTGCAGAAACAGAACGGAAAATATGTAGTGCGAACAAGAATGTTTGAGCCGTTAGAAACGCCAGAACACGAATACGAATTTGCGGAGCTGCAAGATAATGTCCTCTTGCATTTTGTAGAGAAAGGAAAGGACTACTGGACATACTTGGAAAATCATGTATGCTTTTCGAAGAAACCGGAAATAGTAAGCATCGGCGTTATGAAATTCCTTAAAGTGGAGGATGTCTATGTGGAAATGAGTCCAAACAACAGAAAAACATATCGAAGGGACGAAATAAGAATGCGGAATGGCATTTGCTTTTTGGGAAACAAGAAAGTGTTGATAGAATCCAAATACTGGTCACGATATTTTATTTACCGACGTTATGCCGACGGCAAGCGGTTTATTTTGAGTGATAATAAGGAAGTGGAAGAATGTGACGCGCTCTATGATTTGTATTATGACGGTGAGAATCCACCAATCTTCAAGAAACGGAAGGAGTGATAGGGACTGAAACTTATTGTCTTTGCGACCGTTTTAAAATTCATGTAAAATGGACCCTCTGAAATATACAATAGAGTATGTTCAGGCAGCTCTCTCCTTGGAGAAAATGCTATTGATTTTGATAATTCCTGGGCAACTTTTTGTTGCCCAGGATTTTATATAACCACAAGGATTACTTGTTAGGAATAATCTCAAACACTTCTACCGAGCCTTCGAGTTCAGCCTTCACAGCCTTCTTCACTACATTCACACTCATGAGCGAGTTGTCGACTGGTGTTGAAGAGATGAGCTTGCCCTTCTTGTTGTACTGGTTGAACACTACGTTGCCCTTGGCCATAGCCTTGTCGGTGAGCAGGGTGTAGCTTACTGTACCATTCTCTATGCCGAAGGTCAGCTTGCCAGCGTTGTTGAACGAAGTGCAAGGATTCTCGTCGAATGCAGGCATTGCAGCGTTCACGTCAGCAGCCTCAACCTTGAATGGCAGACTCTCGGGAGTTGTTGGGTTAACAATAAACTCACGCACAGCACACCAGCTCTTCTTCTCGCTCTGCAACTTGCGCATGCGAACATAGCGTGCTTCTACAGGCTCGCCCTTCCAGTTGATTTCATAGGTCTTGGGCAATTCGCCAGTAAGAGCAGTCCATGTCTTGCCGTCGGCAGAAGCCTCAAGAATAGTGTTGTCGAAGTAGTCAACATCATCTACAGAGTTGCGACCCTGAATGATGCGCACCTCTCTTACAGGGCGCACAGCACCGAGGTCAAGACCAATCCAGTCGCCTGTGTTCTGGCTGTTGCCTGAATGATAGAATGTCTTGATGTCGCCGTCGAGCATAAGCTTGCTCTGTGTAGTGCGGAGTGTGGCGTAGGTGCCTACTGCATTGTAGAAGGCAGGAGTCTTGCCGGCAATCTTATGGAAGAACTCTACGGCCATGTCGTCCATACCATTCTCGTAGAACGGCTGCAACTTCATAGTGCCCGACTTGTGAGCCTGATAGGCTGTGAGGTCGGCATTGGTCATACGGTTGCGCAAGTAATTGCTCCAGAACGAGGCATAGTTGCCACTGCGGAACTCCTTCATGAGGTCGAGAGTTGTGTTGCATCGCTTGCCCAACTTCTTAAACTCTACGAGCCATGGGCGAAGCTCCTTCATGAGCAATGGATTCTTGCAGTCGCGCTCCATTGTGTCGGGAGCCTTCTCCACCTTTTCAAACTCCTTCTTAAGAGCCGAAGCCTTAGCGTCGGTATAATCGGCAAGGCGGAATGTGCGTGTCTCCCACGACTCAGCACGGCGGTAGCCTGTCTCTGTGTCGCATGAATGTATTGCGAATGTGCGGTAAGCGTCGTGAGCCTCTGGTGTAAGGTCTACGAGTCCGCGCTCCCAGTTGTCTATTGGGTTATAGTCCTTCACGTTCCAGTTGTAGTCTGCCACACCATAGAGAGCGAGCTTCGAAGCCTCGCCATGCTCCATCGGGTTTGACAGAACGCCACATGTCATCTGGTCGGTGATGTCGTTCTCAAGTCCATAGGCAGGACCCTGCATGATGATATGGCGTGCATAGTCGGTCACTGGGAAGTTCCACCAGTAGTAGGCAGGACGCTTGATGCGCGAGTCTACGAAGTCGAGAGTAGCCTTGTCGAGGTCTGAGCAAACCACAGCTCCTGTCCAGAACACATTGATTGACGGATCAAGACGCTTGCCGTAGATAGCGAGCTGACCGTTCTCCTTGGGGCTTGCCCACAGCTGAGAGTAGTCGGTAGGACAAACCACAAGCGGAGCCACGCCACTCTTGGTCTTCACAAACTCCTTTGTAAGGCGGTTGAGCAAGTCTACCTGCTTGTTTGAATCGGTTCCTTCACCCTCGATGTCGTCGAAGTGGATTGCGAACGAGCGCACGCCGAGGTCGTACATATGGTTGAACTTGTTCACGAGGTTCTGATAGTCCTCCTCGTTCCACTTGATGTCCTTGCCCGGATGTATGGCCCACACGAAGTCTACACGGTTGCGGTTGCAAGCCTCAACAAGTTCGTGAATATTGCGAGCCTGGTCTTCGGGATAAGGCTTGCGCCAGTTGGGTGAGCTGTGGTAAGGGTCGTCCTTAGGACCATACACATACTCGTTGAGTTTGTTGCGTCCATAATATTCGATGAGCGATAGGCGCACCTGATGCGACCACGGCTCACCATAGAATCCCTCTACCACACCACGCAAGGGCAGATCGGGATAGTCGTTGCATTGGGTATAAGGCATCTTGCCGCCAGTGGCGGGAGAGTCGAGCAACTGTCTCATTGTCTGCAAAGCGTAGAAAGCTCCACGCTCGTCGTAGCCAACGATGTTGATACCGTTGTTGTCGGCTGTGAGCAAGTAGGCTCCCGACACCATCTTCTTGAGTCCTGCTTTCTGTGCAGCCTTCTCGCCGAAGTCGATAGTGAGCTTCACGCCCTTCTTGTCCTGCTTAACGAAACCAAGATCGTTGGCAAACTTCTTCTGCTTGTCGACAACGTTCACGCCCTGCGATAGGTCGATGAGCTGCTGTGCGTCAACACTAAAGTTGTGGGGTGTAGGGTTAACGATGATGCCATGATGATTGATTTTCTTTCCAGGCACCATATTTACGTCCTGCTTTTCGCCACGCTGTGAGCTGAGGTCGAAGCTGTCGTCCTGAGCAAAGACTGTGGCACTACATGCCATGGCGAACATGGCAGAGAGTAAAAACTTGCTATTAATCATATTATAGTTGGGTTTGTTTTGGTAATTAGTCACGCAAAGATAACTATTTTTTATTGAGTAACAGACATATATAGAAAGATTTTTCTGCCGAGAGCATTTTTATCGGTTATAAAGGCCATGAAATAGACGTTTGCGTTTCATTTATCCAAAAATTAGATGTAATTTTGCAGTCGCAATATACTACAACAAACAAAAAACGATTAGAATGATGAAACTTGACGTATTAAAATACCTCGGATTGGCTATTTGCCTGTCTGCATCAGGCTCTATTTACGCTCAAACGCCAACCACAGACGACCAAGAGAAGGGTGAACCTCTGCTTAAAGACGTTGCCGACGGCAAGCTTACCGACCAGAACTATGCCCACATGGAGCTGCAATTCAACACTTCGGGACACGCTATCTTCGAAGATGGCAAATATTCCAACGGCAATTTCTCAATAAATGGAGTGAGAATGCAGATCAGCGGACAGCTTACCGATGGCCTGGGCTATATGTTCCGACAGTCGTTCACCAAACGCTACGACGTAAACTCTACCGACAACGTGTCTATGGCTCTTGAGAAGGCTTACGTAACATGGAATGTCAACGACCATCTGCAACTTGCCATTGGCAAGCAGTATATGGAAATCGGCGGCTATGAATATTGGCAGACGGCTAATAGAATAAGGTATTATTCTGATTTCAACTCTACCGTGCGCTGCGCACAGACTGGTGTTGGTGCTTATATAAAAATGGCTCCCGACCAGACCTTGGCCGTGCAATTGCTCAACAACAGTTGCGCATCGGAGACGGAGGACGTCTACACTTACGGTTTCCCGGATATGTTGCAGAAGACGAAGACTCCAGTAATGGCTCTGCTTGGCTACCGCGGTTTCTTCAACGACAAGACATTTGCCCTGCACTACGGCATGGCTTACGGACAACTTGCCAGCAACCGCCAGCAACTATATCTCACAGCCGGACACGTCTACAAGCGCGGCCCTGTGCTTGCCTATCTTGACTTGATGTACGCCCGCGAGGGTATCGACACCAAAGGCATCATAAGCGGATACTCGCAGAACTATGTTTCCGACGAGCCTGACTTCGACTTCACAGCCTCAATGCGCACAGCCCAGCACGTGGAATATCTCTCGACAATAGCCAACTTCGACTATCGACTCACGCCACACTTCAACACATATATTAAAGGTATATATGAGATTGGACGCGTCTACCGCGACAATGGCATCTACAACCGTGGACGCTACAACAACACATGGAGCATGCAGGCTTGTGTGGAGTACTTCCCTATTAAAGACCGCGACCTGCGTTTCTTCCTCCATGGTGTATATAAAAAGGTGGACCTTACTGATTTAGGAAAGAAAGTAGGCGGCAAGTCGTCCGACATCATGCGAATAAGCGTGGGACTGGAGTACATCTTGCCGGTGTTCTAATCGGCCTACAAATCCAGACTCCACTTTGCAAGCACTTCTCTTGGACGAAGGCGGGTAATGCTATACGACTCAATGGTGTTGCCGAGAGTTCTTCGTTCAAACTCTGAAGTGCCTATAAGGTTGTTTGCTGTGACAGAGAACTCCCAACGCTTAGCCTTGTAGCCAATGGCAAGGTCAAGAAAGTGGTTTATGCCGATGCTCTTGTCGTTGGTATGGAAGAGTTCGTTCTTCACGCTCAGC
>CAKQFF010000110.1 GCA_934230685.1 uncultured Prevotella sp.
CAAGGGATATCGATACTCACTTGGCTCTTTGGCCTGCTTTCTCGACAAGACCAGGCCGCTACGAACACTCGCAAGGTTCTGCAATTTCATTCTTTCACCTCTTTTGTCACGGTCAATAAATAACAATAGCTTTCTAAAAAAATTTCTCTCTGATGAACTATTTTCATTATACACCAGGCCATTTCCCCTTGTCAACATCAAATTGTCATGGTGAGAAAATAACTTGTAGGTTTGACGCTTACGTCTTGACGGCTCTTTATTGCAATGCCTAATAGAAGTTGATATAATATCGGCATTATATGCTATTGATATACGAGGGCTTTCACAAATGAAGCTGCGCACAAAAATCACATTACTTGTTTGTTCCGTGGTCATTGTAATTTTGCTGCTTAATAGATATCCTGTTTCTATGAGCCTTCAATCGACAATGACACAAGCGGACGGCAGAGCTCTGATGGACATTGCCTATCAGATTTCCATTACCCCTGAGGTAAGCAGCACGGAAACAGAGCAGGCGGAACTTGAAACTCTCCTGCGGAAAACCGTGGAGGGAAGTAATTGTACCGCACTTGTGCTGCTTGCGGCTGACGGTACTGTGCGCTGCGGGATTGGTCAAAATGATATGGATCCCGCAGTGCTGAAAGATTATTGCGGTTCACCCATAGATGAGCGCAGCTATCGGCTATGCGGCGATGGGGAAAAACAGACGCTATACGCAGTCTGTCCAATTCGCGATAGTCTTGACAAGCCCTGTGGGCGTGTACTCGTCATGTTAAAGTACGACACGGGAAACGCAGGCACGGCCAAGGCACAGCGCGATCTGGATGCAATGACGATTCTCGTCATGATTATCGCGCTAATCTTTGTTTGGGATATTACCGACAACATCAAGGGCAGCATGTTTAACCTTGAGCCGGTGGAAATTGCGCAGCTGCTGGTTGAGCGTAATGCATTGATCGACGCGGTGCGCGACGGTCTCCTCTCCATTAGCGAAAAGGGGAATATCCTGCATCTGAACAAAACCGCTCAAGAGCTGCTTTCCGCATCGCTTTCCGGCAAAACACCGGAAACCTTTGCGGAGGTGTTTCCCTGGCTATCGTTTGATGACATCCTGCAAAACGAGCCGTATTACGACAGTGAATGCCATATCGGTACCGACAGTTATTACGTCAGCTTTATTCCCATCAGGGTCGAAAAGCCGCAGCACCGCAGTCTCCTTGTTACGTTCCGTCCCAAACAGGAAATGGTTCGCTTTGCTGAGGACATCACCGGCGTGAAGACCTACATCGAGGCGCTGCGCGCACAGATGCACGAATTCAATAATAAATTGCAGGTTGTAGCCGGATTGCTGCACGAGAAGAATTATGACGAGCTCGATAAGTATATCTCCGGGCTTGTCCACTTGCGCGCGCGTGAGATGGAATCGCTCTCGCAGAAGATCCACGATCCCGTTCTTGCGGCATTTATCATGAGCAAATATGACCGGGCTGCCGAGCAGAAGGTCGATCTGATCCTGACAGACCGAACAGAGCTGCAATGTGAGCTCTCGGAAGAAATGCAGCAGGATATGGTCGTGATCACCGGGAATCTGCTGGAAAATGCCTTTGATGCGGTGCAGGGCTGCGCAATGCGGATCGTTACGCTGGAGATCCGCGAATCTGCCGGAGATATTATGATCGCTGTGTGGGATTCCGGAATGGAAATTCCGCAGGAGCTGCGAGAGGTGCTGTTCGACTATGGGGTGACGAGCAAAGAAAACGGGAACGGCATCGGATTGCATCTTGTGCGGCAGGCGTGCGGCCGCCACGGCGGCTATGTCAGTGTAGTGAGTGATGCGCAGAGCGGAACGGAGTTCGTTGCGCATATTCCGTACCATACAAAGGAGGATGGCGTATGTACCGATGCCTTATCGTAGAAGATGATCCGCAGGTGGCAAAGCTCAATGCGACCTATTTGGCGCAGGAGGGGTTTCTTGTTTCTGCCGTGGCCGCTGATGCGTCGCAGGCGCTCGCCGCCATGGAAGAGCAGACATTTGACCTTGTGCTGCTGGATGTTTTTCTTCCCGGCATGAACGGACTGGAGCTTTTGCGCCGGCTGCGCGCAACACAGCAGACATCAGAGGTCATCATCATCTCTGCTGCGCGAGACAGCGCACAGATCTGCGAGGCGCTGCGGCTTGGCTGCGTGGACTATATCATTAAGCCGTTCTCTCCGGATCGGCTGCATCTGGCGCTTGAAAAGTATCGGCAGCGCTCGCTTCTGATGAGAAAAAGCTTTCTGGAGCAGGGAGAAGTCGACCGGCTGGCTGCAACAAAGGACAACCCGGAAACGGAGCAGATCGCAGAGTATCCCAAGGGGATTGAGCAGAAAACGTTGGAATGCATTTGTGAAAATCTTCCAAAAGACGGCACTGCATTCAACGTGCAGGAGATCGCCGAGCGAACAAATCTGTCGCGCGTGTCGATCAAAAAGTATCTGGACTATCTTTGCGAGCGCAGGGTTCTGCGCCAGACCTATGTGTATGGCAACAAAGGCCGCCCTGCAACGCTTTATCAGGCAGTGTCGACCGGCGATCACACGAACAGACTGCTCTGATATGAAGAGTGAGGAAAAGCAGGCCTGCTTTTCCTCACTTTATTTAATTTCAAAATTCAAAGAATATTTACAAAAACAGACAAGCTTTTGTTCCGCTGCTATACTGTCAGTGGATACAGGAGATGCGAAAAGGAGAAATTGAAGGATGTCCCGTTTCCAAAGTTTGTGCGAAAAGAGGTTTCATCTTGCACAGAATCAGACGAACCTTCACACAGAAGTGTTGGCCGGCTTGACCACCTTTGCAACGATGTCCTATGTACTGGCAACCATTCCCAATATGCTTAGCAACGCAGGTCTGCCAAAGGGTGCGGTCCTGACAGCGCTTATCCTGCTGGTCATGTCCTGCAGCATCGCTATGGCGGTGTATACCAACCGCCCATTTTGCTTGGCGCCGGGGATGAGCTCCGTTGCCATTCTCAGCGCGGTCGATACCACCGGCATGACGGCAGAGGTCGCTTTCGGTGTCATTTTTATTGAGGGCGTTATTTTCGTTCTGATCTCATTTATTGGGCTGCGACGGATCGTCGTCAACGCGATCCCGACAAGCGTAAAAATATCCATCAGCGCAGGCATTGGTCTTTTCATTGCGCTGATTGGGCTTAAGTCCGGTGGTATCATTATCACCAGTGACAATGATACGCTGGTGCTCGGCGATCTGACAACGTCAACGGCACTGCTGTTCGTGATTGGATTTGTCGTGTTGCTCTTTCTGGAGGCGCGGAACTTCCGCGGCAGTATGATCGTTTCGATTCTGATCGTGACTCTGTTGGGTATTCCGCTTGGTGTGACCACCGTGCCGGACAGTATGTTCCTTCTTCCTGCTTCTGTTGAACCGGTCGTGCTGCGTATCGACATTGCGGGAGCGTTGAACGTCAAGTATTTTCCGTGGCTGTTCGCTTTCTTCGTGCCTGACTTTTTCGGCACAATGGGCATCATGCTCGGCATCGGCAACCGTGCCGGCTGGCTGGACGAGAACGGCAATATGCCGGATATTGAAAAATGCTTCAAGGTGGACTCCCTGTCTACCGTCGCAGGCAGCCTGTTCTGTATGCCGGTCATGACGACCTATCTCGAATCCGTCTCCGGTGTGGAGGATGGCGGACGCACAGGCCTTACGAGTATCGTGACCTCCGTGCTCTTCGGCCTGATGCTGCTGTTTACGCCCCTTGCGCTGATGATCCCGTCCGTTGCGACAGGGCCGGTGCTGGCATACATCGGGATGCAGATGCTCGACTCAATGAAGAATATCAACTACGAGGACAAGACCGAGTACATCCCAGCCTTCATGGCGGTCGCCATGACGATCTTTACCAACAGTATCGCAACGGGTCTGTCACTCTCTGTGATCTCTTACGTTTTTCTAAAGCTCGCCGCAGGCCGGGCAAAGGAGATCCATGTTGCGATGTACGGACTGTGCATATTCCTCATCTATTATCTCACAACGCTGCTGTAAGAAACGACGCTTTCCCTCATCTTTTCCGCCATGCAGCGCCTGTACCGGCCGGACAGACGCCCGCGGGTGATAAAGACACGCTCTTTTCGGGCGTGAAACATGAAAATCTATAAGGAGGAGAAAATGAGTAATTTGAGTATGTCCCTTGACCGCCGCTTCCAGATCAAGCAGAACGGCAGCACGGTCAGGACGGAGATTCTGGCAGGTATCACCACCTTTGCCACGATGTCCTATGTCCTCGCGACCATTCCCAACATGCTTGAGCAGGCGGGGCTTGTCCGCGGCGCAGTCCTTACGATGCTGATCATCGCCGTTGTGGCGTGCAGCGTGGCGATGGCGCTCTATACCAACCGTCCGTTCTGCCTCGCGCCGGGCATGAGCTCCGTTGCAATTCTCAGCACCATTGATTCCATCGGCATGACGCCGGAGGTGGCCTTCGGCATTATCTTCTGGGAAGGCGTTATCTTTGTCATCATTTCGTTTGCCGGCCTGCGCAACATCATCGCAACGGCCATTCCCGCCAGCATCAAGATCGCGCTGAGCGGCGGTATCGGACTTTATATCGCCCTTATCGGTCTCAAGTCCGGCGGCATCGTCGTTTCCAGCCAGAGCAACACGCTGATCTTCGGCGATCTGAGCACCCCCAAAGCGCTGATGTTCGGCATCGGCTTCCTGCTGGTGCTGATCTTTGAGGCACGCAAAATCAAGGGAAGCATGATACTATCCATTATCATCGTCACGATCATCGGCATCCCGCTCGGCGTCACCCAGCTGCCGACGCATCTTTTCAATATGCCCAGCGGCATCAGCGATGTCACTCTCCGCATTGACATCCTTGGCGCGCTGCGTCCGGAATACCTGCCCTGGCTGCTGACCTTCTTTGTGCCTGACTTCTTCGGTACGATGGGCATCATCCTTGGCGTGGCCAACCAGGCTGGCTGGCTCGATGAGAACGGCGATATGCCAGGCATTGAAAAGTGCTTCAAGGTCGATTCCCTGTCTACCGTTGCAGGCAGCTTGTTCTGCATGCCCGTTATGACGACCTACCTTGAGTCTGCCTCCGGCGTGGAAGATGGCGGCCGCACCGGTCTTACCGCGCTGACCACCAGCGGCCTGTTCGCCCTGATGCTGCTCTTCACCCCGCTTGCTCTTATGGTTCCCGGCGTGGCCACCGGCCCCGTGCTGACCATCATCGGCTTCCAGATGCTTTCTTCCATGCGCAGCGTGGACTACAGTGACAAGACCGAGTGCCTGCCCGCGTTCATTGCCGTCGCTATGACCATCCTGACCTATAACATCGCCAACGGTATGGCGCTGTCCATAGTTTCCTATCTGATCCTCAAGCTCGCTGCCGGCAAGGGCAAGGAGGTTCCTAAGTCCATGTATGTCATCGGCGTGTGCATGCTTTTCTACCTTTATACGTTGGTTTAAGCCTGAGAAATGGATAAGGCGGCATTGTCCCTGCCTCTTCCAAAATGGCCCTGCTAACAAACACAGAACGCTGGCCTCTTTTGAGGCTGGCGTTCTTATATCCCGAATACGCGGCGGGCAGGGGCTAAAAGAGGCTTCTGTCGATGGAGAAAACGCTTTATGTATGGCGGAAATAAGAGTTGGTAACTACAAATCAAAGGGAGCGCGCGCGGACAAGATAGGTCATTCTTGACAATATGATTGATATTATCGATAATTTGCATTTACCCACCTCAATAATTGGAGCTTTGTAATGATTCAGTTCCAATATCGTAAAACAGCAATTGCCATAATTCACTTTTTATCTGGCACAATCTCCACAATATCCTCAATCCTGCAATCCAGCGCCGTACAAATCTTCACGAGTATCTCCGTGGTGACATGCCCATTCCGTCCCATTTTAGTGACGGATGCTGGGCTGATACCCGCCTTTTCACACAGGTCTTTTTTCTTCATGTCTTTATCGATGAGCAGCTTCCAGAGTTTTTTATAACTCACAGACATAAAATATCTCCTCCGTACCGATATACAAAAAATGCTCTGCCGCTTGGCAGAGCATTCGGTCTATTGCAGCCATACTGCCAAGGCCTATTCCAACACTTGACAGCGTTGTTTATAATGATAGCACATTTTGACACAGTAAGCAAGAAAATGATAGATTTGCACGATTTTTGCAGCAATCACAGCGCATAGATCTTTTTCGCAAATGGAGGATTTTTCTCTTGACTCTTCCGTTACGTCATAGTGTATGGTAAGCTCACACGGAGGAGGGAT
>CAKQFF010000111.1 GCA_934230685.1 uncultured Prevotella sp.
CTTACGTAATTGGTGACGACTGCATCGCATGCGGTACATGTATTGGCGAGTGCCCGGTAGAGGCTATCTCAGAAGGTGAAAAGTATTCTATCAATCCTGATCTCTGCACAGAGTGCGGTACATGCGCAAGCGTATGTCCTCAGGAGGCTATCAGCCTTGCTGAGTAAGGATGTAGCATCATAATTTAAGAAAAAAGTTTACGGTCGGCTCACTCATGTGAACCGACCGTTTTTTTTATATTATTCCGTAATGCTTCAACGCATTGCGTATGCCGTCCTCATCGACACTTGTCGTGACGTAGTCGGCATGAGCCTTTACCTTGTCGAGGGCGTTGCCCATAGCCACACTTGTGCCGGCAGCACGCAACATAGTCATGTCATTGCCGCCATCGCCGAATGCCATAGTCTCGCTTATGTCTATATTCATATAGTCGGCAATGGCACGTATGCCGTTAGCCTTGTCGGCTGTAGCCGATGTTATGTCGCAGAACGACGGATACCAACGCGACGATATGCAGCCAGGCAATGATGGCAGCACTGTCTTCTCCTCTTCCTCATTCAGGAAAGGAGTAATCTGAAGTATGCCCTGCTCGATGACCTCCTCCACTGGCACATCAAACTTGTTGTACTTCACATTAAGAAGATTGCGGAACACATTCTCAAACTCCTCGTCGCGGTTGATTATCTGTATGTCCTTCTTGCCTACAACCATTGCCAACAATCCACGCTCCTTGCAGAATTCAACTACCGATATAGCCTCATCACGCGGAATAAGGTCCTCACGCACAGTATGGTTGCCGTAAAGACATAGGGCGCCAGTGGCAAGAATATATCCATCCATCAGCGGTTCTGCCTCGGGAATATTGTCGAGCAATTGACGTGGACGACCGGTGGCTGTGAATATCTTCACGCCATTGTCATGGGCCTGTTGCAGAGCCTCGAGCGTAGACTCGGGTATTCTGTGGGTCTTGAAGCTGACAAGAGTGCCGTCAACATCAAAAAAGAGTGCTTTTATCATATTCGTCTATTTGTTTTTATTATTATCCATTTATTGTGAATTCCACTGCAAAGGTAACCATAAATTAGTATATCGGCAATATTTAGCGGCTTGATTGAAATTAAGTAATTTAGCCATATCTCAAATAAAATTAATATTATTTTGCCATATTTCTTGCATATATCCTTACGTTTTACTACCTTTGCCAACAGTAATAATAACTTTTTGCAACCAAAAATAATTTCTTGCTTATGAATAAATTTTACTCAGCACTATTGTTTGCCGCACTCTTCTCGACAGGAGCTATGGCACAGAACGAGTCGAAACTCATAACAGAGCCTGCAGCAGGCAAAACCGTAAATCTATATCGCACCACCACAGGCTACGAGTCGGTATACTACTATGGCATTCCTCATGAGAGCACTGGCGACTGGCAGCGCCTTGTCTTTGGCGACGATGGAGCCGTATATCTTGAAAACCCTATCAACTCCATCTACACCAAAACATGGATTAAGGGCTATCGTGCCGAGGGCGACACCATTGCCTTCCAGCTACCTCAGGCCATCTATTCAGAAGAAGACTTCTTCAGTGGCGACCTTATATATGGTTACCTCAACCGCATTCATCCAGTAGAAGAAGATGGCAAAAGCACATACCGTCCGAACGAGGGAGAGGAAAACCAACTCCTGAAATATGTTTGGCGCAACGACTCACTCGTTATGGTGATTCCCGAAGGCGAGATGATAGGCATGTGTCGCGAAAGCGGAGCATGGACAAGCTATGCCGAAGGCACCTACAAGGCTGTGCATCTGGAGAACAACACCGTGGCTCCTCCTACAGAGGCTGACGTCTTAGACGGACTGATGCTATATATGGATACCGAAGGACAGTCGCAGCTCTATCCCGTGAAGTATGCCTTCAACGGCAACGATGTTTATCTTGGCGACCTCTCTGCCAACATCAAGGGATTATGGATCAAGGGCGAGAAAGACGGCGAGACCGTCACCTTCCCTGCCACATCATACGTAGGCATCGACACAACAACGGCTTGCTACGTTTATGCCTCGTCGGCTGTCAAGGGCGAAGGCACCGACGAAATGGGCTCGAAGTATGAGAAACCTTGTCTCAGCAGCGACCCACTCGTGTTCACCTACGACGCAGAGAACAATTCCCTGAGCACCAAGGGAATGCTGATGATACACAAGAGCAAGGACGACGACCGAAGCACCAACATCTTCGATTCCTACCGCTATGCTATGGTAAATCCTTGGGACAAGCAGCCTGCTGCCCCAATGCCGCCGCTGCTTACTGCCTATCAGCCTTACGACCCGAACCCATGGGGAGGTCCTGGCGGTTTGCAGTTCTCTCTGAGCTACTACTCGGCCGACTTCAACTATCTCGACCCGTCGCATCTCTACTATAATCTCTACATCGACGGCGAGGTGCAGACATTCTCACCCGACGACTACCAGAACGTGGAGACCGAGATGACCGACGTGCCATACTCATTCTACGACCAGTATGAGTTCTATAAGTACGACGAGAACGCACGCACCATCTACTTCTATAAAGAAGTGAAGGAGAAGATTGGCATGGAAGCATTCTATATCGATGGCGACACTCGCCTCGGCTCAGGCGTAACAGAATACTATCCTTACGGCGACCCAACCGGCGTAAAGATGACCGACGCTAACGTGAAGCAGATTAAGAGTGTGGAATTCTACGACCTCTCAGGCCGCAAGGTCAGCAACCCTACAAAGGGTATATACATGCGTACTGTCACATATTCTGATGGCACAAAGGCATCAAGAAAGATTGTGAAGTAAAGATTTAGCAAAACTCTCAGACAAAGCGCCATGTAAGAGCAAAAGGCATTGTACTACAGTCTTTTGACCTTACATGGCGCTTTTTTCATAGATTATATTCACACGCCCATCCTCCACCCCATTTCTCTATTTTTTGCAAAACCGACATTACAAAATTTGTAGGTTAAATTAAAAAGGGTTACTTTTGCAGTAAACATATCAAAAAATAAAGAAATGGAAACAATCAACACTAAGGAAGAACAGATATTAATCAGAATCACGGGCAACGACCGTCCCGGTCTCACCGCCTCCATCATGGAAATTCTTGCCAGCAAGGATGCCAAGATTCTTGACATCGGACAGGCAGACATTCACTCCACACTATCCCTTGGCATACTCATACGCATCGGCGACGAGGCCTCAGGTCAGGTGATGAAGGAATTGCTGTTCAAGGCCACCGAACTCGGGGTGAACATTGGCTTCGCTCCCGTAACCGACGAGGAGTATGAGGAATGGGTGGGGTGCCAAGGCAAAAACCGATACATCCTCACCTTAATAGGCCGCACACTTTCTGCAAGACAGATAGAGGCTGCCACAAAGGTAATAACAAAACAAGGACTTAACATCGACTCCATATTGCGACTCACCGGACGCATGAGCATCAAGCATCCAGAGCCCAACATGCGAGCCTGCATTGAGTTCTCGCTGAGAGGAACACCTGTCGACCGCGCTGCCATGCAGGAGGAACTGATGCATATCTCTTCGGACATGGAGATTGACTTCTCGTTCCAAAAGGATGACATGTACCGCCGTATGCGCCGACTCATATGCTTTGATATGGACTCCACACTCATCCAGACAGAATGTATCGACGAGTTGGCCGACCGTGCTGGCGTTGGCGACCAGGTTAGAGCAATCACCGAGAGTGCCATGCGTGGCGAGATAGACTTCAAGGAGAGTTTCACACGTCGCGTGGCTCTATTGAAGGGTCTCGACTCAAGCGTGTTTGAAGATATTGCCAACAAGATGCCTATCACCGAGGGTGTCGACCGACTTATGGCTGTGCTCAAGCGTTGTGGCTATAAGATTGCCATCCTTAGCGGTGGTTTCACATATTTCGGCGAATTCCTCCAGCGCAAATATGGCATCGACTATGTCTACGCCAACGAATTGGAGATTGACGATAACGGTAAGCTCACCGGACGTTATGTAGGCGAGATTGTCGACGGCCACCGCAAGGCTGAACTCTTGAAACTCATAGCCCAAGTAGAAAAGGTGAATCTCGCACAAACCATTGCCGTAGGCGACGGAGCCAACGACTTGCCTATGCTCGGTCAAGCAGGTCTCGGCATCGCCTTTCATGCCAAACCACGCGTAGTGGCTAATGCTAAGCAGAGCCTCAACACTATCGGCATCGACGGAGTGCTGTACTTCTTGGGATTCAAGGACAGCTATTTGGGAGAGCAGGGAAAGTTCTGATAGGAAGTTCTCATTCCCCAAAAATCAACTAAATCCATATCCCCAATCATCAAAAAATAACTCTCTCGGCAGGAAATAATTTTTCTCTCGGCAGAGAATAATTTCAGATGAAGAATTAACGGTTGACAACCAGACCAACGCCAACAATAAATGTTGTTGGTCAAAAAGTCATTAGTCATTAAGTCATTAAGAAAAACAGTTTTTATATCTTTATAAGTTTGTCGAACAAATTTATATCCACTTACGATTTCTTAATGACTTAATGACTAATGACTTCATGACAATTTAGCCTATTGGACATATAAAACGATAAATCACAAACACAATGCAACAATTCCACTCGGATAAATAAAATATTGTTAATATACTATCTTTTATTCCAAAGAGTAAACACATAATTCGAAAAAAAATGTACTTTTGCACAATATAAATATTATAATAGAGTCGACAATATTATATATACTGACATAGTATAGATACGTCTTTGTCGGATTATTTGTCAATTGACTTTTTAGTACAATCATTAATAAACAAGTATAAACAATGCAGATAAAGAAAATAGTTTTGTTTTTTAGCATGTTATCTACTTCAACTTTTCTAATGGCACAAGGTGTCATCGGAAAAGTTGTGAATAAAGAAGGTAAACCATTGCCATATGTCAATGTAGTTTTACTGAACGCTCAAGACTCATCATTTATAACTGGAACAACAAGTATGGAAGATGGTTGTTTCTCTATTAATAATGTAAAGTCTTATGGAGTCCTAAAATTTTCTTCGGTTGGTTTTCATACTTCATATTTTGATTACAATGGTGAATCTGACCTTGGAGAAATAACACTTTTAGATGATATTCATGGCTTGGCTACTGTTGTGGTTAAGTCGAAACTACCAAAGACTATTATGAAAGATGGTGGTGTCATAACAAATGTTCAAGGTACGATTTTGGAAAAAACAAGCAGCATCTATAATTTACTTGATAAAATACCACAATTGATTGTTCAAGAAAATAAAATAAAAGTTTTTGGACGAGGTGAGCCGATTGTTTATATAAATGGAAGACTCGTTAGGGACATGGCTGAATTGGAACGTTTACAACCAGAAGATGTAAAATCTATTGAGGTAATCAACAATCCAGGAGCAAGGTATGAAGCAAGTACAAAAGCTGTTGTACGTATCTCACTGAAGAAAAAAGCAGGAGAAGGATTTGGTGCAAATGTAAGAAGTTATGGTGCGATTAATGAAAATAATCGTACGAGTGGTTTTGAACATTTAAATTTGAATTACCTCAAAGGTAGATTCGGCATTTCAGCTACTCTTTATGCAAGGGAGAGCCATCGTCAAAACAATAAGGAATTGCAACAGCTCATTTTTTCTGACAATACTTGGAATCAATTAAGCAGCATCGAAGATGAAAGTAGATATCAACAACTATTTTATAGTTTGGAAGCTACTTATCAAATAAATTCGAATAATTATATAGGAACAAGCATTAGCTATAATCGTATGCCAAATAGTAAAGGCTTTACGAATATGAAGTCAACTGTGTTTAATGACCAACAATTGACAGAAAACTCATATAGCAAAATATGGACTCAAGAACAGGCGTCTTCAGTAACTAACAATATGTATTATGTTGGGAAAATTGGCAAAGTAAGTTTTGATTTCAACATAGATTGGCTTTGGAACAAAAATAATGAATATTCTAAGACTCAAGAAAATTGTCAAGAAATAGGAAAAGAGGAGAGCAGTATTTTTGTGGATTCTAAAAACAAGACAAAGAATAACCTTATTGCTTCAAAGTTGCTGGTAACAATTCCTTGTTTTGGAGGTGTTATTTCTGTTGGGGGAGAATTTTCTAAATGTAATCGTGACAATAAATATATAGTCCAGCCAAAAGATATTCTTGAAGATAAATATGGGCATATAGAAGAATCACTACTGTCCACGAAAATCCTTTAACATTTCAAAAAGTAACAAATTGATAGTTACCCATCAAAATTAAGGCA
>CAKQFF010000112.1 GCA_934230685.1 uncultured Prevotella sp.
GTGTCGGCTTGTTTGGATATGTGGGTCACTCCCACCGTGTCGGAGTGCTGTCGGCGGAAGGCATCGCCCAGTCGTCTGAAGAATCCTCGTCGGCTTTTCACTATTTCATATACCGTCTCGTGTTGCTCGCCTTTCTCCTCGGTTTGCGGGTGTATGACCACCGAGTCGCGTCCGCTTTGCAGAGCCATCATCTTGTTGTTGTAGAATATGTCGCGGTTGTCCTTGCCCAATACCGCCATAACGCGCAGGGTGTTCTGACGTTTGTCGTGTAGCAAGTCCACAAGCGAGTCGAGTCGCTGTTGCTTTAGCGAGTCGGCGAGCAGAGGTCGCAATCTGCGGGCTTTGTCGGCAGAGTTTCTGAGAGCACGGTCGAACCTTTGCCATTCGTAGGTGTCGCCAAGGAGTATGGATCGTTCAGCGTTTCCCGTCTCGAGCATCGAGTAGACGAGCGAGTCGACAATGTCGCGTCGTGCCATGAGTTTTTCTGAAGCGCTGTTGATGGCTGCCAGCGACCGTGTGTTGTCGTAGACCATCCATGTGGCCGACAGCAGGACAAATGCGAGCAGACCGTAGCCGATAATTATTTTGATTCTGGTGCTGAACATATGAATTCTCTTTTTTTTCTGTTGTTGTTATTCCTTTCTTATATATAAATAACGCAGATTGTTGATTAATATTTTAGGTTTTTCAGCAAACACAAAAAAGCCTGCACCTTCTTGTTCGCACAAGAGGATGCAGGCTGATTTGGCTATTGGTATTAGTGATTATGTCAGGAAAATGGTTATTCAGTTCTTTTTTCTTATAGCGATATAAATACCTGTTGACTAAATACCTATTGATAAAATTCCTATGCCACGTCGTGTTTAATAGCCTGGGTTGTGGTGTCTGTCTTTGTTGAATCCACTGTTGTAGTGTCTGAGAACATCAGCATGGCTGTCTCGTTAGATACTGAAGAGTCGTTGACGGTAGTGTCAGCCGGGGTTTCTGCTGGAGTTTCTGCAGGCTGATCAGCCGGAGATATTGAGTCGACTGTTGTAGTGTCGTCGGGGATTGCTACACCGAGGTTGGCCTTAGAGTTGTTGGCGAACACGTTGCTTACTGAAACCATAACGATAGATGCGATAGCTGCAAAAAATAACTTCTTCATATGCGTTGAATTTTTAAATTGTGAATATTAATGTTTTGTTTTTTTTGAACTTTGCTTGGAGTTGTTAGTTCGTTGCGCCGTTCGACTATTTAAATGCAATGGGCGTGCCAAAACAACGTATAAAAATATAAGTGACTGATAATCAGCAGGGTTTGTGAAAATGGCATGAAGCGGGAAAAGTGTGGAAATGTAGAAAAGCGTGGAGCAAGTGTGGAAAAAATCCACACTAAAACGTTTTGTGCATTCAGTTAGTTTGCTTAACTTTGCATATTATATAAAAGAACAAAAGACAATGATCGACCACGCAACGATAGAAAGGATAAAAGACGCTGCCAATATAGTGGAGGTAGTGTCGGAGTTTGTGACGCTGCGACGCAGTGGTGCGAACTATAAAGGATTGTGCCCGTTTCACGACGAGAAGACTCCATCGTTCTATGTGTCGCCGGCTCGTGGCATGTGCCATTGCTTTGGATGTGGCAAGGGAGGCAATCCCATAGGCTTCATCATGGAGCATGAGCAGATGACCTATCCCGAGGCTCTGCGCTGGCTCGCCAAGAAATATCATATCGAGATACAGGAGCGCGAGCTCACCGACAACGAGAAGCGCGAGCAGAGCGAACGCGAGAGCATGTTCATTGTCAACGAGTGGGCGGCAGGCTATTTTCAGAATGTCCTCCACAACGACCCCGACGGCGTGGCTATCGGAATGCAGTATTTCCGCAGCCGTGGTTTCCGCGACGACATTATAAAGAAGTTCCAGCTGGGCTACGACCTTCAGGACCGCCGTGCGCTTGCCGCCACCGCCGTGCGCAAGGGCTACAAGGAGGAATTCATACTCAAGACGGGCATTTGCTACAAGAACGACCGTAGCGAGCTTATCGACCGCTATGCCGGACGTGTGATTTTTCCATGGATAGGCATCAGCGGAAAGGTGGTGGGCTTTGGAGGTCGATTGCTCGACTCGCGCACAAAGGGCGTGGTGCAGAAATACGTCAATTCGCCCGACTCGGAGATTTATCATAAGGACCGCGAGCTCTACGGTCTCTACCAGGCCAAGAAAGCCATTGCCAAGGAAGACCGCGTGTATATGGTGGAGGGCTACACCGACGTGGTGTCCATGCACCAATGCGGCATAGAGAATGTGGTGGCAAATTCGGGCACGGCCCTCTCCATCCACCAGATTCACATTCTCCACCGGTTCACGTCCAACATCACTCTGCTCTACGATGGCGACGCAGCCGGAATACATGCCGCCATGCGCGGTACCGACATGCTGCTTTCTGAGGGCATGAACCTCAAGGTGCTGCTGCTGCCCGACGGCGACGATCCCGACTCATTCTCGAAGAAGCACTCGGCTTCCGACTTCCGCAAGTATATCGAGGACCACCAAACCGACTTCATACAGTTCAAGACCGACCTTCTGCTGAAGAACGAGCGCGACCCTCTGAAACGTTCGGAGGCCATCAATTCCATCATCCGCAGCATCTCGTTTGTCATCAACCCAATTCTGCGCGACACCTACATCCACGATTGTTCGGTGAGGATGGGACTCAACGAGGCCACGCTCATCAACACCCTCAACGGATTCATACGCAACAACCGCGAGGAGAAAACCTCCGAGGAGAACCGCGCCGCACAGCAGCAACAGCAGCATGTGGCTGCCCCGCGCCCTATGGTGCAGCCTACCACTCCTCTGCAGCAGGCATCCAAGGTGGAGCGTATGCTTGTGGAGCTGATAATACGCCATGGCGACACCATTATATATAATAATGTGGAGGCCGACGACGGCTCAACGATGAATCTCAACATAGCGCAGTATATCGACTACAATCTTGGTGTCGACGGACTGGGTTTTGCCAATCCTCTGTTCGCCAAAATCCTGTCGGAGGCTGTGGCCCATAGTGCCGACGAGAATTTCAACACCGAGCAATTCTTCATCCATCACGAGGACATCGACATCTCGCGCATAGCCACCGACCTCTGTGTCGACCAGTATCGCATGCTCGACGAGCAGAAGACAGCCACCGACAACGAGCAGAAGAATGCCGACGAGCTGCGTGCCGAAGAGGAGAACCGCATCGACAACCTGCGCCAGCAGACCGAGCACCTGCTCAACGACTTCCGCATGGATTATCTCGAGCAGCACCTCAAGGACATCCAGGCGCAGATATCCCAGGCGGTGGGCAACAACGAGTTGCTGATGCAGCTTATGGAGGAATACAAGCGCACGCATGAGCTGCGCTCTAAGCTTGCGCGATTGCTTGGCAACAATATCATTGCGTGAACAGACATAGAATGCCGGCTTATATAACATTGAGGTATAGAAAAAAAAACAACATTCGCAGGTCGGAGTAATCCTGCGGCATTATAAATAATATTAAAACAACGATTGATTATGTATTACATTGAAAAGACCCTTGAAATCTCGGCATGCCACCAGCTGAGGCTTTCCTACGAGAGCAAGTGCCAGAACCTTCATGGTCACAACTGGATTATCACCGTCTACTGCAAGTCGAAGGAGCTGAACAAGGACGGAATGGTGGTTGACTTCACCCACATCAAGAAGCTCGTGAACGACCGTCTCGATCACGCCAATCTCAACGAGGTGTTGCCCTTCAACCCCACGGCAGAGAACATTGCCCGCTGGATTACAGAGCAAATACCCCAGTGCTACCGCTGCATGGTGCAGGAGAGCGAGGGCAACAAAGCAATTTATGAGGAGGACTAAGGATGAAACGCGTCAACGACATTTTCTATTCTCTTCAGGGCGAGGGCCGCAACACCGGACGCGCCGCCATCTTCATACGTTTCTCGGGATGCAACCTTAAATGTCCGTTTTGCGACACCGATTTCGCCTCCTACGAGGAACTCAGCGACGAGCAGATTCTCCACCGCATAAGCCAGTATCCCTCGCGCTTCGTAGTGCTCACGGGTGGCGAACCGTCGCTACAGGTGGACAGCCCGTTTGTCAGTCTCCTTCACGCCCATGGCTACGAACTGGCAATGGAGACCAATGGCACCCACCCCATAGTGGAAGGCATTGACTGGGTGACTTGCTCGCCGAAGGGCACGCCCGTCCTTACCGAATGCAACGAACTGAAGTGCATCTTCGAGGAATCCACAACCACCCCCGACGACCATGGAATAAGTGCCGACTTCAAGTATCTGCAGCCGTGCGACGTGCAGGACCCCGAGCGCAACGCCAGAATCCTGCAACGCTGCTTCGACTACATTCTCAGCCATCCCGAATGGCGGCTCTCGCTGCAGACGCATAAGCTCGTAGGATTCAAGTAAGAAAAGAGTATGATTTACGTGCATTGGATATTCATATTGATTTACGCCATAGTCATTGTCGGCATAATGCTGGCGGTGCTTATGGACAACCGTCAGCCGGCAAAGACAATGGCTTGGGTGATGGTATTGCTGTTCATGCCCGTAGTCGGAATAGTATTATACATTTTTTTCGGACAAAACACGCGCAAGATGCGCCTTATATCCCAACGCTCGCTCGACCAACTCTCCAAGCGCCAGATGCTTGAGTTTGTCGAGCAGCGTGAGCTTCGTGTGCCCGACCGTTTTCGTCCGCTTGTGCAACTGTTTGCCAACCAAAGCCTTGCCTTGCCCTTCAAGGACAACGAGGTGGAGCTCTACTCCGATGGCTACCAGTTTTTCCCAGCCTTGCTCCAATCTATCAGCAAGGCCCGCCACCACATCCATCTCGACGTTTACATCTTTGCCGACGACCCTCTTGGCCGTCTTCTCTCCGACGCCCTGATACAGAAGGCGCGCGAGGGCGTGGAGGTGCGTGTCATCTACGATGATGTGGGATGTTGGCGTGTGCCGCGCTGCTTCTTCGAGCGCATGCGCAATGCCGGCATCGACGTGTGCGCCTTCATGCCGGTCAAGTTTCCTGCCTTCACGAGCAAGGTGAACTACCGCAACCACCGCAAGCTCTGCATCATCGACGGCATCGAGGGATTTGCCGGAGGCATGAACATAGCCCTGCGCTATGTCAAGGGCATCAGAGGCGGCTCGTTGCCTTGGCGCGACACCCACATGCGTCTGCGCGGAGGCATAGTCTATGCCATGCAGCGTGCCTTTCTTGTCGACTGGTTCTTCGTCGACCGCACCCTCATCACCAACCGCTGCTATTATCCGCCCATGCCCTGGCAGATAAGCAACAACTGCCTGGCACAGTTGGTCACGAGCAGCCCCATCGCCCCGTGGCCCGACATCATGCAGGGCTACGTGCGCATATTGCTTGAGGCAAAGCAATATGTGTATATGGAGACCCCATATTTCCTGCCCACCGAGCCAGTGCTCTTTGCCATGCGCACAGCGGCGTTGGCAGGAGTCGACGTGCGGCTTATGGTGCCTCGCCATGCCGACTCGCATCTGCTGGAGTGGGCGAGCATGTCGTATGTGGTGGAGACTCTTCAGGCGGGAGTGAAGATCAAGCTCTATGAGGCAGGTTTCAACCACAGCAAGCTCCTCGCCTGCGACGACGAGTTGTGCACATGCGGCTCCACCAACATCGACTTCCGCAGTTTTGAGAACAATTTCGAGGCCAACATTTTCATTTACGACCGCTCCACGACATTGCGCGTGAAGCAGCTCTATCTTGCCGACGAGGCGCATAGCGTCGACTTCAAGGATGCCGACGAGCTGTCCTACCGTCCTTATCTCCACCGCCTCATGGAGTCGATGTTTCGTATGTTGTCGCCATTGCTGTAAGGCGGGGCATAGGGATTTTTGGGGTTTGTTCCATATAAAAACAGAAAAAAATGAAGCAGAACAAAGCACATTACCTTTTAGTCGTAGCGTTTCTCCTGTTCGTTGTCGTGGTGTTTGTTTGCAGGCGTGGAAGTATGCCCAAGCCCCATAATTCAATAATGAGTAGTGTGGAGCATTTCTTCGACCGTTTCAGCTCCGACCCCTACGACGACTACGGCTACGACGGCATCGACGTGTCGAAGCACAACGGCCACATATTGTGGGACAAGGTGGTGGCAGGCTCCAACGCCAAGTTTGTATATATCAAAGCCACCCAGGGCGACAGGATAGTCGACAAGCGCTACTACGAGAATCT
>CAKQFF010000113.1 GCA_934230685.1 uncultured Prevotella sp.
TCGGCATCATATCCAATATGGCCAACCACAGTCTGGGCGCGCTTTGCACCAATCTTGGTGAGCAACGGATATTTCTTTATCTCGATGCGCCATCCCTGGTCGTCGGTAAGATGCCAGTGGAAGCGGTTGATGTTGTGCAGCGCGAGCATGTCGATGAACTGGCGGATGGAGTCGGCCGGCACGAAGTGGCGCGACACGTCGAGATGAGTGCCACGATAGGCGAAGCGTGGAGCGTCGCTGATGCTGGCGGCAGGAATCTCCACCTGCGAGGCTGTGCCCTTGACAACAGGCAGCGCCTTGCGCAAGGTTTGAATGCCATAGAACACTCCGGCAGCTGTAGAGCCGCTGATAGTGATCTTGCCGTTGGCGACATTAATCTTGTAGCCCTCAGCGTTTTTCACGCTCTTGTCGATGTCGAGCACGATAGCGCCCGCACCCTTGGCAGCCTTGCCCACTACAGGGCGGATGCCCGTCTGCTCCTCGATGTACTGGGCGAGCATGTTGGCGTTGCGCTTCATGTCGGCGCTGTTGCTGGCTATGCTGATGCAAGTCTTGGCGTTGAGCACGAAAGGAGATGCAGCCGATGCCACCTCAACTTTCTGTGGCATAGGAATGATGTTGAAGTCCGCTTTCTGTCCCATAGCGGAGTTGGGCAGGAGAAAAGCCATAGCGGCAATGGCTCCTGAGAAGAATTTCTGATTCATTCGTTGTTTGTGGTTTGTAAAAAAAGTAGGTTGCTGGTTTTTATGCAAGAATACTGTTTTTAATATATTATTGTGGATGCAAAGTTACGCATTTTTTGTTGAATATTTATATAAGTGTAGCCTAATACATAAAATAATGTCCCCAAAATGTGCCTTTTTACTTGATATTTCAGTAATTTTGCAGTCAGAAAAGGATAACTATAATTATTATTTGCCAAATGCAACAGAAAAAGACTATCTCCAAAATGCTGCCCTTGTTGGGGTTGGCATTTTGTACATTCGTTTTCAACACATCCGAATTTATGCCTATAGGTCTGCTCTCAGACATAGCCAACGACTTGAATATCAGCGACGCCCGTGCCGGAATGTTGATTTCGGTTTATGCCTGGGTGGTGGCGCTGATGTCGCTGCCGTTGATGATAATCGTGTCGAAGATGGAGCTGAAACGTCTGCTGCTGACAATCATAGCCGTGTTTGTGGTGAGCCATGTAGCTTCGGCGTTTTCCGAAGGCTACTACACGCTGATGCTCTCGCGAATAGGCGTGGCGTGCTCACATGCAATATTCTGGTCGATAGTGTCGCCGCTCGCTGTGCGCATAGTGCCCGACGACAAACGGGCGTTCGCCTTGGGAGTGGTGGCCACAGGTTCGTCAATAGCCATGGTGGTGGGTTTGCCGCTTGGTAGAGTGGTGGGCCTGTATCTTGGATGGCGCATGACATTCCTCAGCATCGGAGTAATCTCTGCCCTCATCTTCGTATATATAGCCGCCATGCTGCCCAAGGTGCCGAGCAAGGGCAAATTCTCGGTGAGGAAACTCCCGGCATTGCTCCACAACCGAGTGCTGATAGGCGTGTTTGTGATGTCGGTGCTTTTCGCCACAGCCCATTACACAGGCTATAGCTATATAGAGCCGTTTCTTGGACGAGAGGTAGGCATGACACCAGAGATGGTCACCCTCATGCTCATCATCTTCGGAGGTTCGGGTATGTTTGGCAGCTTCGCCTTCACCAAATTCTATATGAAGAATCCACGTCGTTTTGTGGCTGTGGCTACAGTTGCGCCAGCCCTGTGCCTGCTCCTGATGCAGCCGGCAGCCGCCAGCGTTGAGTCAACGCTCGTGGTGTGTGTGGTGTGGGGAGCCATGGCCACAGCATTCAACATAGCATTCCAGGACAATGTGATGCGCTATGCGCCTGAAGAGGCCACGTCGGTGGCGATGTCGATATTCTCGGGCATCTTCAATCTCGGCATAGGCAGCGGAGCTTATATCGGTGGAGTGGTGGTGACGCATACCTCGCTTGGCTATATCGGATATGCAGGAGGCGTGGTAGGACTCCTTGCGACGGTGTATTGTGTGGGACGCTTGTTCCCAAACATGAGACGCAGGGAAGCGGCGCAGATGGCGCAGGCGTAAAAGCATGGCAAAGTATTAAAATTTCGACATTTGCTTTCAGTCTCGAATTTTATTCTTACCTTTGTATTTGTAATATTTGTAGCGTGCCGAAACTCTGCAGCAAACATCGGTTGGCGAGTCTCGGCACAATCTCACAAAATATAAATATGTTATGCATACAAGAGAAGAAAAACTTAAAGCCTTCGGCCGTCTTATAGACGTGCTCGACGAGCTGCGCGAGAAATGTCCGTGGGACCGCAAACAAACCAACGAGTCGCTGCGCCCCAACACCATAGAGGAAACCTACGAGCTGTGTGACGCCCTCATGAAGAACGACGAGCCAAACATCTGCAAGGAGTTGGGAGACGTTCTGCTGCACGTGTGCTTCTATGCCAAGATAGGTCAGGAGCAGGAGCAGTTTGACATTGCCGACGTGTGCAACAAGCTCGTCGACAAGCTGATTTTCCGTCATCCACATGTGTATCATCCCTCACAGGTGGGTGCGCCCGATCCTAAGCCTCTGCCTTATGGCGAGAAGCCGGAGGAGCGCGACGAGTCGGAAGACGTGAAGACCGCACAGCAGGTGATAGAGAACTGGGAGCAGATAAAGCTGCGCGAGAAGGACGGCAACAAGCGTGTGCTCTCTGGAGTGCCCGACGCTCTGCCTGCGCTCATCAAGGCCTACCGCATACAGGACAAGGCACGCAACGTGGGCTTCGACTGGGAAGACAAGGGCGACGTATGGGGCAAGGTGCGCGAGGAACTTGGCGAACTTGAGGTGGAACTGCGCAAGGAGGACAAGGAACACTCCACGGAGGAGTTTGGCGACTTCCTCTTCTCGCTCATCAATGCCGCACGCCTCTACAAGATAAATCCCGACACGGCCCTTGAGAAGACCAACGCCAAGTTCATACGCCGGTTCAACTATATCGAGGAGCATTCCATCCGCATAGGCAAACCGCTGAAGGACATGACGCTCGGCGAGATGGACGCGCTGTGGGAAGAGGCTAAGAGAGCTGAAAAGGAACTTGGATAAAACAATATAACCATTACTATTATGAAAAACTTTGGATTTGTATTTGCGTCCCTGATGCTGCTGGTGTTGGCAGGATGCAACTCGAAGAAGGAAAAGCCGCAGACTTTGGCCGACGACGTTGAGGAAGTGGCCGACTCTACTGTATATGGCGTTTGCGGCGAGGGCACATCCATGCACTCGCTTGAACTCATTACAGACACAGGCGACACGCTGACCTATACTATACTTGATGCTGAGGCCGACTTGGATGGCGATGTCTCAACAGGCGAGGCCCTCGTGTCGCATGTTGAGGGTGGGCTCATGGCTGGCGACAAGGTGGCCGTGACAGGACAGAAGATAGACGGCGAGCTGATAGCCGACCGCGTGATCAACGTCACATCGCTTCTCGGACACTGGACAAGCATCGACAAGAACTTTGAGATTGAGGAGGGCGGAACCGTGCGCTCAAACGTTAAGGCGGAGTCGAACCCATGGACATCGTGGAAGATTCTGAACGGACGATTGCTGCTCAACCGCGACACTTTCAGTATCAACTCGCTTGGCGCCGACTCGCTGTATATCGAGAATAGCAAGGGGATATACACATTCAAGAGACAGAAGTAAAACACTATTTTTAATAGACAATAATCCTATTAGTAAGATATGGAACCATTCAAGATCCACATACTCGGTTGCGGCTCGGCACTTCCTACGCTGCGCCACAACCCTTCGTCGCAAGTTGTAGAGCTGCGTGGCAAGCAATTTATGATTGACTGCGGCGAGGGCACACAAACCCAGATGCGCCGCTCGCGTATAGGGTTCAACAAGGTTGTGGCTATATTTATCTCGCATATCCATGGCGACCATTGCTTCGGATTGATAGGCATGTTGTCTTCGTTCGGTTTGCTGGGTCGCACAATGCCACTCGCCATCTACGCCCCGGAGGGATTCAAGCCGGTGTTCGACATGCTATTGTCGACATTCTGCACCGACTTCGACTATGAGATACAATTCCACGCCATCGACACCACCAAACAACAGGTGATCTACGAAGACCGCAGCCTCACGGTGGAGTCGGTTCCGTTGAAGCATCGTCTGCCATGCTGTGGCTTCCTGTTCCGCGAGAAGCCCACGCTGCCACATATACGCCGCGACATGATCGACTTCTATCACATACCCACATCGCAGATAAACAACATCAAGAACGGAGCGTCGTGGACTGACGAGGAGGGACGCGAGATACCAAACTCCCGGCTCACCACTTCTGCCGACCCGGCTCGAAGCTACGCCTACCTGAGCGACACGTGCTACCTGCCCGAACTGGCAAAGAGAGTGGAGGGAGTGACGTGTATGTATCATGAGTCGACATACACTACGGCCGACGAGGAACGCGCCCGGATGTACTTTCATAGTACGGCTGCACAGGCTGCACAGGTGGCACGCGACGCCCATGCCACGCAACTGCTGCTCGGACATTACAGTTCAAAATACAACGACGAACAGCAGTTGCTCGACGAGGCAAAAGAGGTGTTTGCCAATTCTGTGCTGAGCAATGAGGGCATGACAATAGAGGTGAAAGGTTAATTAATCTTAACCAACGAAAGTCTGTGGCACAGAATAAAAACAGGTTATTGAAAAAATGTATATCTTTGCATATATAATAACGTGTAAACGTAAACCAATAACGTGAAAATATAAACTAAATTGTAGATTATGATGAAATATATACTCTCTTTGTTTGTACTTGCAGCCTTGAGCTTCACCCCATCGGTGAAGGCGATGGCGAGCAACATGATTGAGGCAGAGCTTATGGACAATGAGTTCACAAAAGTTGTGATTACAGTCAATGGGTCGAATCTCCGTGTCACGGGTGCAGATGGCTTGGTATTGCGTATTTTCAATATCGCAGGCGGTCAGCCGGTAATGCAGACCAAGATCGACAGCGACGACAAGACATTTGACCTCAATTTGCCTAAGGGCGTGTATATTGTGCAGGTGGTGAACAAGGCCACCCGTAAAATTGTAATTAAATAATTAGCGAAGGTTTTTGGATACGACTATTGTGAATATTCAAAAAATCTTATTGTGGTTTCTTCTCTTGGCAGGTGTGTTGTGCTCGTGTCAAGAGAAGAAATTTCATGTGTCCGTATCTCTCGATTCTTTTGCCGACATGGCAAACTCTGCCTATAAGATAGATGCGGAAAAGATAGACGAGAATATCAACCGTGTGGTGATGGCAGACATCGACCGCGAGACAGCCGACATACATGCACGCCGCCACTATCTTAATGGTGGCCGACTGGTGTGGGTGACACGAGATGGCGTATCGGCAAAGGCCGACACTTTGGTGGCTTATCTTGCCACGGTCGACTCGATAGGTTTCTCGCGCGAGAGGTTCTGCTATTCAGCTCTTCTTGACGACCTGCGCCGAGTGCGCAGTCTTGATTTCGACACCCGTGCCGACAGCCGTAATAATATAAATAAGGTATACGCCCGTTTGGAGTACAACCTTACCAAGGCTTTTTTGCGCTACACCGAAGGCATGCGCTTCGGATTCATGAATCCTTACGACGCGTTCAACCGTCTTGACGTGCGCGACAGAGACTCTGTGCGTGTCAGCTACCGTGCCTTGTATGATGTGCCCACCAAGCGTGCCGACAAGCAGTTTGTGGCTGAGGCTTTTGAGGTGATGGCAAAGGACGACGCATCGGTAGGGAAATTCCTCAAAGACTCACGCCCGGAAAATCCCATGTATCATACATTCCTAAAGCGCCTTGGCGAACCCTTGTCGCCAGACGAGCGCCGACTTGTGCTTTGCAATATGGAGCGCAGCCGCTGGCGACATGGCAACTATCCGCAGAATCACAAGAAATATGTGATTGTAAACGTGCCATCCCTGCATCTTGACGCTGTCGACGGCGACGAGCATCTTACCATGCGCATAGGTCTGGGCAGTCTTGAAACCAAGACACCATTGCTCACAAGCAGCGTGAAACGCATGGACTTCAATCCACAATGGATTATCCCCAAGAGCATCGTCAAGAAAAGCGTGGCAAGACATGCTGGTGACGCTGGCTATTTTGAAACCCGCC
>CAKQFF010000114.1 GCA_934230685.1 uncultured Prevotella sp.
GCACAGTCCATCGGCCTATCTTGATGTTAAGACCCTCGGCGGCTGCCTTCTTCTTCCAATCCTTGAGGAGACTCTTGTCTTCCTCGAAGTATGGACTTGTTTTTTCACCCCAACAGTCGGGACCAATAAAGATGAGGTTGTCGCCGAGCTTCTCCTTCAGAGTTTTTGCTCTGGTGGAGAGTACGGCGTAGATGCCTCCAACTTTATTACACACTTCCCAACTCGATTCGAAAATGTAGTCTGGAAATAATCTCTCTTCTTTTTTCATAAAAAGTTAAATATTCGCTGCAAATATAGTGTATAAAAAGTTATTAAACAATTATTTTCCGTTCTTTTTTCAAAAAACGGGGGTATTCTTGATGTAAATTCGTTACATTTGCATGGTTTTAACAAGTAATTTCTCACAAAAAAGGATAATTGTCATGAATAGATTTATGGTTGCTTGCCTGTTTTGGGGCGTGTTTTTGAATGGTTTTGCGGGGGAAAAGGGGGATTTGAGGACTTCAAGTGCTTCGATTTCTTCAATTTCTTCGATGTCTTTGCTGTCGCCAGAGTCGGTTCTCGCGAAGCAGAAAGCTGAGGCTGACGGCGTGTTCCACACATACATATATAATGAGGAGTATCAGGTCTATCTCGACCTCAACCTCTACGACCAGGACATCCGTGTGCCCAATCAGGATGTGTTTGGCGAGGTGCCTGGATATTTCGGTGCTGTGCGCGACTCACGCAAGTGGCTCATTGCTTCGGCCAAGATTGTTGGCAAGAACAAGGCTGAGCTTGACATCATCAACGATTATGGCTCGGAGGACCTTACAGCCACACTCGTATACAATCCTAAGGACAACACTTATCTGCTGAAGCAGACGGGCGGAAGCCGACTGAAGATTGTTGTGAACAGAAAATGGGTGAAAATTCCTGTGGAACTGGTGCTGGTGCCGCATGAGAGAGTGGGGAACAGTTATTAAATTTTAACTTAAGTTTCGCAAGCGAAAGTAGTTATAGGAAGATAACTTGCTTCGCTTGTGAAGTTAATGGACTCTTTTGATTATTGACTGTCGTGGTGGTCATGAAAGTCACGAAAGTCATGAAAGTCATTAAGGATTTTGTGTGTTGTGATTGGGGCAAAAAAAAGGAGACTATAGCATCCCTGCCGTAGTCTCCTAATAAAAATTATGTTAGAAATTGACGTTCACGTCCACTCCCACCATCACAGGCATTCCCTTCTGTCCGAAGTAGTGTTTCTCGCCTGAGGCTGAGCTGTCCATGGCGAAGGTGCAGTATTTTGTGTTGGTGAGGTTCTTTGCCCACAGATTCAAGCTGAAACCGCTGAACTGCGCCAAGGCGTGGGCGTTGAGCAGGGTATAGAAGTTCTGCTTGTAGCTGTTGGCCTCGTTCCAGTAGATGTCGCCCTGAGCCGTGAGACCAGCTCCGAAGGTGAGGCTTTTGACGCACGTGCCGTGTGGCATCAGGGTGTAGTCGGCGTTTGCCGAGAGCGTGTGCTCGGGGATGTAGGGCACGTGGTTGCCGCGGTAGTTGGAGCCGTTGTCCTCGTAGTTGCGGAAGGTGGCGTTGGTGTAGCCGTAGGCCACAGCCCATGCCAGGGCGTTGCTTAATGCGCTTCCTCGTAGCGTGATTTCGCCGCCAAGGCTTCTGCTGCGTCCGGCGTTCACCATCATGCGTCCGAACCCGTAGGTGCCAGCCATTACAGATAGCTGCTGATTCTTGATCTGCATGAGATAGGCGGCAATGTCGAGGTGGAGCGATGAGTCGAAGAGGTTGAGGTGGGCGCCCACTTCGTAGTTCCAGCTTGTCTCGGGCTTGTAGGCTATGGTCTTGTTCACCTTGGCATAGTCGTCGTCGGTGTGGGGCACATCATAGCTGTCGCGCATGGCCTTCGAGCGGTTTGCCATCAGTTCCGACTGCAGGATGTCCGAGAACATCTGTATGTTGTAGCCTCCGGCACGGTAGCCCTTGCTTGCCGAGATGTATAGGTTGCCTAAAGAGCCGTTGGCAGAGCCATCGAGCGAGCCCAGCTCGTAGGTGAGTCCTATCTTTGGCAGGAGCTGGTTGTAGGCGTCGTGGGCGTTGCTTGTGAGGTGCGACGTGAGCTTGTTGGTGGCTTTCACTCCCATGATGTTGGCTGCAAGAGTCATTGTGGCGCGTGTGTCGTAGTCGATTTCCACGCGCGAGAAGTCGTAGCGCAGTCCGAGCGTAGCCTTCAGTCGGTCGCCCAGTCTGAAGCTCGACTCATGGAAGAGGGCGGCGTTGAGCTGTGGGGTCTTGAAGAGGCCAGGCACTTCCATTCCCACATCCATGTTCACTCCTCCTGCCTTTTCGATGATGGCCTGTGCAGCCTGCTGGCTCATTCCCTTGTCGGTCATGGACTTCAGCATGCTCTGGTATATTCCGTTGGCTATGGCCTTGCCCATGGGCACGGTCATTCCCTCGCCGAAGTTCACGGGCGCGTCGGTGCGCAGCCATTGGTAGCTGAAGAAGGCTCCCGTGACGCGTCGCCATTTCTTGTCGTCGTGGTTCTTGATGGCAAACTCCTGGGTGAGGGCGTTGAGCAGCTGTCGCTGGCCGAGGCTCATGTAGTCGATGGGCATGTAGTCCTGGTCCATGAGCATGCGGTCGTCGAGATACTGGTAGCTTGTGGTGGAGTTGATGTCGGCGTTCTCGCCACGATAGTTCACCGTGAGGCCCACTGACGCGAGATGGCGGCGGTAGGAGTTGGGCTTGTTGGTGGATGGGTCGGAGGCGCGACGGGTGGTGAGGTCGTAGTCGCCGTAGGCAAATCCGTTCTGGCGCACCCACTGGTAGTCGGCAGCGAGCGAAATCAAGGTGCGGTCGGTTTGCTGGCGCATGAATTTCAGTCGCGCTCCAGCCTCGTTGCCGTCGTCGGCCCTATGGTTGTTGTATTGGTTGCGCTGGAATCCGTTCTGTCCGTTGTAGAAAGCCGACAGCGAGTAGGCTCCCACGCCCTCCACCTTATTATAATGGCTAATCTGGGCCATGCGCCACATGTGGCTGCCCAGGCTCAGCTTTACGTCGGTGCCTTGATAGGTGAGCGGACTCTTGGTGTAGACCCTCACCAGTCCTCCCTCGGCGTTCTGTCCGTAGAGAGTGCCTTGTGGTCCGCGCAGGATGTCGATGCGGCTGAGATCGTAGAGATGGGTGTTGAAGGCGCTCTTGCTCACCAGCGGAATGTCGTCGACATACATGCCTATGGCAGGGCTGTTGACGCGCGAGCCAATGCCGCGCACGTAGACCGATGATGTGTAGCGCGAGCCGTAGCAAGGCATTACAAACGACGGCACGCGTGTGGCCACGTCTCTCATGTCGCGGGCGGCGAAGGCCCCGAGAGTCTTGGCAGAGAGCGATGTGGAGCTTACGGCCTGTCGGCGCAGGCGCTGGAGGTCCTTGGGTTGCGAGGATACTACAACCTCGTCGATGTCGTAGACGCGCGACGTGTCGGCCACATTGGTGTCGTGGGTGGGGGCGGTGTGGTGTGTGGCGTCAGTCTCGCCATTTACGTGGGCTGAGGCAAGCACGGGGGCGCAGCATAGGGTGAGCAAGATGCATTTCTTATTATTATCCATCAACTGTATTTTTATTAATGATTTTTTATTTTCCGGGTGCAAAATTAGCAATTGTTGGATAATTGGGCAATCATTATTTATTATGAATGGCATTGACGCTTGTTAAGAATAGAGAGTATTGGGCATTTATCCTCATTTCTAAACAAAAATTTATTGTTTATGCGTTAATTATGTGCTTATTTTTCTATAACTTTGCAAAATCAAAAGTAAAAACACATTTATTATTATCATTATGAAACAGACAAAGATTGTTGCTTCTATTAGTGACCGCCGTTGCGATGTTGACTTTATCCGCAAACTTTTCTTCGCGGGCATCAACGTAGTGCGTATGAACACGGCGCATGCCACTCCTGACGGGATACGTACTATTGTGCGCAACGTGCGTGCAGTATCACCCCACCTTGCTCTTATGATTGACACCAAGGGCCCCGAGGTGCGCACAACCGATGTCGAGGCTCCTATAGAATATAAGACTGGCGATATGGTGAAGATCTTCGGTCGCCCCGAAATGCCTACCACCCATGACATCGTCAACGTGTCGTATGTTGATTTTGCCAAGGATGTGAAGGTGGGCAACCATGTGCTCTTCGACGACGGCGAACTTGACATGCTCGTTGTGGAGAACACAGGTCCGATGCTCGTGGCTCAGGTGCAGAACGACGGTGTGCTCGGAGCTCACAAGAGCGTGAATGTGCCGGGAGCTCACATCGCATTGCCTGCCATCACCGAGAAGGACCACCAGAATATTCTGCTTGCCATCGACGAGGACATCGACTTTATAGCCCACTCATTCGTGCGCTCTGCCGCCGACGTGCTGGCCATACAGAAGATTCTCGACGAGCACAACAGCGACATCAAGATTATCTCGAAAATCGAGAACCAGGAGGGTGTCGACAATATCGACGAAATTATCGACGCTTCCTACGGTATAATGATTGCCCGTGGCGACCTTGGCATCGAGGTGCCTATCGAGCGCATCCCGGGCATTCAGCGACAGATCATACGCAAGTGTGTGATGAAGAAGAAGCCTGTGATTGTGGCCACACAGATGCTCCACACTATGATCAAGAACCCGCGCCCGACACGTGCCGAGGTTACCGACATCGCCAACGCTATCTATTCCTACACCGACGCTCTGATGCTTTCGGGCGAGACGGCAAGCGGCAAGTATCCGCTTGAGGCTGTGAAGACGATGGCTGCCATTGCCGAGCAGGCAGAGAAGGACCGCAACGCTATGGGCGAGTGGGAAGTGCCGATGAACGAGAACTGCTCGCAGCGTGAGTTCCTTGCGCATGCTGCTATCGACGCTACCCGCAAACTGGGTGTGGCGGGCATCATCACCGACTCGCTCACGGGCGAGACTGTGCGCCATCTTGCCGCATTCCGTGGTCCTAACCCCGTGCTTGCCATCTGCTACAAGGACAAGACACAGCGCTGGCTTAACCTCAGCTACGGCGTGATTCCTATCCACCAGAAGGATCAGGCTTCAGCCGACTATATGTTCACGGCTGCCCTGCGCATGCTCCGACAGAAGGGCTACATCACACTCGACGACAAGATTGCTTATCTTAGCGGCAGCTTCGGATTGGGCAATCCTACTGGCACTACTTTCCTTGAGATCAATAAGGTTAGCCAGGTGTTCGACAAGTCGTACGAGTTCCACTTGCCGAAGAAGGCGGAATAATCGGATAGGATTGGAGTTTTGAGTTATGAATTTTATAATCGGCTTTGCTGATTACAACATTCGTCAAATAAAGAATCCGTAGTCATTTGCTTTTCGCATACGACTACGGATTCTTTTTTTTTACTGTATTATCTGTTTATTCTGATATTTCAGAATTCTCGTTTGTTTCATTTTCCTCAGAAGGCTTTTCTTCTATTTCCTTCTCCACAGGCAATGCAGCTTTCTCAACCTTCTTCACCGCCAGTTTCTCCTCACCGTCCTTTTTGTCAACGATGATTTCGTCACCGGCATTGATGTCGCCATAGAGCATCTGCTCACAGATTTCGTCTTCAACATAAGTCTGGATGGCACGCTTCAGCGGACGCGCTCCAAACTGCGGGTCGTAGCCCTTGGAAGCGAGGAAGTCCTTGGCGGCGTCGGTCAGAGTGATGGTGTAGCCGTTTTGCGAAGTGCGCTTGGTGAGCTTGGCAAGTTCCACATCCACAATCTTTCTGATGGCGGCAGCATCGAGCTGGTCGAAGGTGATGATTTCGTCGAGACGGTTGAGGAACTCCGGGGCAAACTGGCGCGACAGAGCCTTCTGGATAACCGAACGGGCATACTCCTTCGACTTCTCGTCGGCAGCACCGCTTATAGACGAGGCGTTGAAGCCAATGCCATGGCTGAAGTCCTTTAGCTGGCGTGTGCCAGCGTTGGAGGTCATTATTATTATGGTGTTGCGGAAGTCAACCATACGGCCGTTGCCGTCGGTCATTCTGCCCTCGTCGAGCACCTGAAGCAGGACGTTGAACACGTCGGGGTGAGCCTTCTCAATCTCATCGAACAGTACTACAGAGTAAGGCTTGCGACGTACTGCCTCG
>CAKQFF010000115.1 GCA_934230685.1 uncultured Prevotella sp.
GGATGATACCGCCACGCGGACCACGCAGAGTCTTGTGGGTGGTAGAGGTGACGATGTGGGCATACTTCACTGGGTTGTCGAGCAATCCGGCAGCAATGAGTCCTGCAGGATGCGCCATGTCGATCATGAGCAAAGCGCCCACCTTGTCGGCAATCTCACGCATGCGCTTGTAGTCCCACTCGCGGCTGTAGGCCGATCCGCCACCGATGATAAGCTTGGGCTTGTTCTCGATAGCGAGCTGCTCCATCTGGTCGTAGTTCACGCGGCCTGTCTCCTGGTCGAGGTCGTAGCCCACGGCGTGGTAGAGAATGCCCGAAGTGTTGACAGCCGAACCGTGAGAGAGGTGGCCGCCATGAGCAAGGTTAAGTCCGAGGAAGGTGTCGCCTGGTTTCAGCACAGCGAGCAGCACGGCAGCGTTGGCCTGTGCTCCTGAGTGAGGCTGCACGTTGGCATACTCAGCGCCAAAAAGCTGCTTGATGCGGTCGATGGCAAGGTTCTCCACCTCGTCAACCACCTGGCAACCGCCATAGTAGCGCTTGCCGGGATAGCCCTCGGCATACTTGTTGGTGAGGTATGAACCCATGGCTTCCATCACTTCGTCGCTTACGAAATTCTCGGAAGCGATAAGCTCGATGCCTCTCAACTGACGCTGATGCTCCTTCTCAATCAGGTCGAAAATCACTTGGTCTCTTTTCATATAGTTCAGGATTTTTAAAAGGTTATGTTAAACTAACTTTACGTTGTGTCAATATTTAAACTAACTCTACATGGTCAATGTGCTGCTCCTTGTCGCAGTAGTGGCACTTCAGGATGCCGTGCACCTTGTCCACCACATTGAATACGGTCTGCATGGGCTCGTTGTTGGTGATGCACTTCGGGTTGTTGCACTTCACGATGCCGCGCAGCTCGTCGGGAGTGGTCACAGTCTTCTTCTCCACCACCTCGTAGTCCTTGATGATGTTGAGCACCACGTTGGGAGCAACAACCGAAAGGCGCGAAATCTCCTCGTCGGTGAAGAATCTGTCCGACACCTTAATAATACCCTTGCGTCCTATCTTTTTCGACGGATAATTGTAGCCGATAGTCACGGGAGTGTCAAGGTTCTGGAGTTCAAGCAGATTCACCACCTGGTAGGTTTTCTCTGCCGGAATATGGTCGATTACGGTGCCGTTCTTGATGGCGGCCACCTGACGTTCAGTCTTATTGTTGTTCATCGCTTAAATTATTAATTATTCAATGATGGTTTTGTCGTTCTTCACATCGTCGAGCGTAATGCCCAGCACCTCGCAGAAGATAGCCTCGCGGGCAAATAGTCCGTTGCCGGCCTGCTGTATGTAGTAGGCGTGTGAGCTTTCGTCCACGTCGTATGCAATCTCGTTGACGCGTGGCAGCGGGTGCATAATCTTCATGTTGGGCTTAGCCTTGGCGAGCATGGAGCGCTTGAGTATGTACACGTTCTTCACGCGCTCATATTCCATAAGGTCGGAGAAACGCTCCTTCTGCACACGTGTCATGTAGAGAATGTCGGCGTCGGCAATCACGTCCTCGTTGAAGTCGGTGTGCTCCACATATTTTATACCGTGGTTCTTGCAGTAGAGCTTGTATTCCTCGGGCATTGCCAGCTCTTGTGGGGCAACGAAGTGGAATGTAGGGTTGAAGTGGCGCATGGCTGTGATGAGCGAATGCACGGTGCGGCCGTACTTCAGGTCGCCTACAAGATAAATGTTGAGGTTGTCGAGTGTGCCCTGGGTCTTGTAGATGGAGTATAGGTCGAGGAGACACTGTGAGGGGTGCATGTGCGCTCCGTCGCCAGCGTTGACGATAGGCACAGGAGCTACCTCGCTCGCATACTGGGCAGCACCCTCCACAAAGTGGCGCATGACGATTACGTCGGCATAGTTCGACACCATGAGTACGGTGTCCTTCAGCGTCTCACCCTTAGATACACTCGAAGCCTTAGCGTCGGAGAATCCTATAACGCGCGCGCCAAGACGGTTGGCCGCGGTTTCAAAACTCAGACGTGTGCGTGTGGACGGCTCGAAGAAAAGGGTCGCTACCACCTTGCCTTTCAAAAGTTCCCTGTTAGGATGCTTTTCAAATTCCTTCGCCATTTCGAGAAGATACATGATTTTCTCCTTCGAAAGATCGGCGATTGTTACAAAATCGTGTCTCATTTGTTTTTTAGAATTTATGGTTGTTGCTTATTCGACCGCTAAGGTAAGCATATTTTTTCATTTACGTAGTGATAATCTCGTATTTTTACTTTATCTTTGCACAAGTTTGTATATATCCCATCAAAATAGAACTATTTATACTGATAAAATCATATGCGAAAGACATTCATACACTTTCTATGGGGCACACTCTTCACGGTGTTTGCTCTTTGTGCTGTGGGCTTTACGGCTATATGGAACGGATGGATTGGCTATATGCCGCCAGTCGAGGATTTGCAAAATCCTATCAACCGCTTCGCCACGCAGATTTATAGTGCCGACGGAAAAGTTATTGGCACATGGAACTTCAACCGCGAGAATCGTATCTGCATCCCCTACAGCAATCTCTCGCCGCATCTGGTGCAGGCTCTTGTAGCAACCGAGGACGCGCGATTCTACGACCATTCGGGTGTAGACTTCATCGCCCTTGGACGTGCCGTGGTGAAACGCGGACTCCTCGGACAGACATCTGCCGGTGGTGGATCAACCATCACCCAGCAGCTCGCCAAACAGCTTTATTCCGAAACGGCCAAGAGCACTCTGCAGCGAATGCTTCAGAAGCCGATAGAGTGGGTGATTGCCGTGAAGCTGGAGCGCAACTACACCAAGGAGGAAATCATAGCTCTCTATCTCAACTATTTCGACTTCCTCCATAACGCTGTGGGCATCAAGACCGCTGCCAACACATATTTTAATAAGGAGCCAAAGGATCTGACTATCGAGGAGTCGGCCACGCTTATAGGTCTCTGCAAGAACCCGTCGCTCTTCAATCCCGTGCGCTATCCCGAACGCTCGCGCGAGCGCCGCAACGTGGTGCTCGACCAGATGCGCAAGGCTGGCTACATCACCGAGTCAGAATATGCCGAGCATTCGGCAAGTCCGCTCACGCTCAATTTCCACCGTCCCGACCATAAGGACGGCACAGCCCCGTATCTGCGCGAATTCCTGCGCATCTACATGACTGCCGAGCGTCCCGACCGCTCTAAATATCCATCATGGAACAAGCGACAGTATGTGCTCGACTCAATAGCCTGGGACACCGACCCGCTCTACGGATGGTGCAACAAGAACTTCAAAAAGGACGGTACACCTTATAATATATTTGCCGACGGACTCAAGGTCTACACCACCATCGATTCGCGCATGCAGCGTTATGCTGAGGAGTCGGTATATGGCCACGTGGCGCGTTTCCTGCAACCTGAGTTTTTCAAGGAGAACCGCCGCAAGCCCAACGCCCCGTTCACGTCCGACCTTACCAAGAAGCAGGTGAACCAAATCATGGAGCGTGCCGTGCTACAAAGCGAGCGCTACCGTGTGATGAAGGTAAACGGGGCGAGCGACGAGGAAATCTATCGTGCCTTCCACACGCCTACCGACATGTCTGTATTTACATATCATGGCGACGTGGACACAACGATGACTCCTCTGGACAGTATCCGCTATGTCAAGTCGTTCCTGCGTGCCGGATTTATGAGCATGGACCCCAAGACGGGAGCCGTGAAGGCATACGTGGGCGGACTGGACTATTCCCACTTTATGTACGATATGGTGATGGGCGGCCGCCGTCAGGTGGGCTCCACAATCAAGCCCTTCCTCTATTCGCTTGCCATGGAGAACGGGTTCTCGCCATGCGACCTTGCTCCTAACATGCAGCGTACATACATGGTGGCAGGGCAGCCCTGGACTCCGCGCAACGCAAGCCACAAGCGCGCTGGCGAGATGGTTACGTTGAAGTGGGGTTTGGCGCAGTCGAGCAACTGGGTGTCGGCTTACCTTATGAGCAAGCTCAATCCTCAGCAGTTTGTGCAGCTGCTCCACGACTACGGCATCAACAATCCCGACATCCATCCCTCGATGGCCCTCTGTCTCGGTCCGTGCGAGGTGTCGGTGGGTGAGATGGTGAGCGCCTACACAACGTTTGCCAACAACGGTATACGCACAGCTCCCCTCTTCGTGAGCCGTATCGAGGACAACGAGGGCAACGTGATTGCCAACTTCCAACCCCGCATGAACGAGGTTATAAGTGCTGAGAGTGCCTATAAGATGCTTGTGGAGCTGATGGGTGTTGTAGACGGTGGCACGGCAGGACGTCTGCGCTATAAGTACAAGTTCACGGGTGAGATAGGTGCCAAGACAGGTACAACCAACCGCAACAGCGACGCCTGGTTTATGGGATTCACCCCGCAGCTCGTCAGCGGATGCTGGGTGGGCGGTGAGGACCGCGACATCCACTTCGACTCTATGCGCATGGGTCAGGGTGCCACAATGGCCCTGCCAATCTGGGCTTACTTCATGAAGAAGGTGTATCGCGACAAGACTCTGCCATACAACCAGGAAGAGAAGTTTAATCTGCCCGAAGACTTCAACGCATGTCAGAAGGAGGACGACATGACGGAGTATGGCATTGATGAGGTATATGAATAAATTTTGTAGGAGGCCGAGCGAAGAAAAACGCTCGGCCTTTTGCTATCAGGACAAATGGAGTCTTTAAAGCCGATAAGGCTTGCAGATTTTTTTATAGGTATGCTTGATATGAGCCATTAATGTCAGAGATTATGAAATCGAAGAGACTTGTGTGATGCGCTTGATGCTGCTGGTACGATGGCCGATAATCAATGGCACACGTTCTACCACTACCATAGATGTGTCGAGACCTAATGCTTTGGGTTCGTCAATGCCAATTTTGCTGATGAGGGCGTAGATGCCCATCAGTAGATTCTGATAGCGGTTGTCGGAACTCTCTGGATAATACACGCGGTGAATGATGATGAATCGGAAATCGCCAGGAATGCCATTTTTGCGGAGTGATGGATAGGTACTTGTTAGGTTGACCTTACCGTTAGCTACAAGATCTTCCACCACTTGTCTCAGGTAGAGGCTAACCCGAGGTTCAATGCGGAAGCCTATGTGTATCGTCACGCTGTACAGGGTTTCGGGAACTAATGTCTCGCAACTATACTCCAGAGAATCAGGAGTGTCAACAAACTCCAAATTGATAAGCCAGTAATGGTCGGCGCGTTTTGGCTGCTTGTTGATAATGGAATAGAGCAGCTTGTCGTCTACTGCGCCTTCCTTGTTGGCATGGTTTACATAGACGAGGTTGGAGGCATACTTAGGAATGCTATTGTCAGCCTTGATGTCGGAAATAATCTGGTAATAGTCTTCCAGCGGTTTGGTGCTGATGTAATGGTGGCGTATTTTTATGGCACGAACCCACACATACATCGTCAGGAACAATATTCCGCCAATAAGCAGCGTACACCAGCCTCCTGCGAGAAACTTTGACAGGTTGGCGACAAGAAAGATGCTCTCAATAGTGCAATATGCGACGATAAACAGCAGGGTGAAAATTCGAGCTACACCTTTGGTGCGCAAGTAGAAGCCAAGCAGCAGGGTGGTCATCAGCATCGTGATGGTGATGGCGAGCCCGTAGGCTGCTTCCATGTGTGATGAGTCGCGAAATAGCATGACAATGATAACCACGCCGATGTACATGGCAAAGTTGATTATTGGAATATATAGTTGTCCCTTAACATTGGTAGGGTGCTTTATTCGCATACGAGGCCAAAAATTCAGGTTCATGGCTTCGCTCAATACAGAGAAAGTACCGCTGATAAGTGCCTGGCTCGCAACTATAGCCGCACCCGTTGCCATGATGATGGCAAAAAACAGCATACTCTGTGGCATGATGGAAAAGAAAGGGTTGACAGAGGCTGCAATCTGCACATGGTTCAGCACCCATGCTCCCTGTCCTAGATAGTTGAGAATGAGCATGGTCTTTACAAAAGCCCAGCTTATAGTGATGTTCTTCCTGCCACAATGTCCCAGGTCTGAGTAAAGAGCCTCGGCACCGGTAGTACAGAGA
>CAKQFF010000116.1 GCA_934230685.1 uncultured Prevotella sp.
GCATGACATCGACGATACCTACACTTGCGATGTGGCTATCAACTCCTTCCTCTCGCGCTTTGAGGTGAGTGGCGACGGGGCTGAGCAGTATGGACTCTTTGGTTACACCACGTTTAATGCCGTGCGCTATTTTGAGCACATCAATGTCAAGGACGAAACCCGCGAGGAATACGACGCTCCCGACATATTATATATAATGTATAGGGACATCATCGTGTTCGACCATTTCAACAGTCGCCTCACTTTGCTGTCGCTTAGTGGCGAGGAGGAACTCGACGATATGGAGCGTGCCATAGACAATCCTAATGAGCAGGACTTCGGTTTCCGTACGGTGGGCGATTGCACTTCGCCGCTTACTGATGATGAGCATCGTGCCAACATACGACGTGGCATGCAGCATTGTCTGCGTGGCGATGTGTTCCAGGTGGTGCTCTCGCGTCGCTTTGTGCAGCATTATGAGGGCGATGACTTCAAGCTCTACCGTACCTTGAGAAGCATCAATCCCAGTCCTTATCTGTTCTATTTCGATTTCGGTGGCTTCCGCATCTTCGGTTCCTCACCCGAGACACATTGCCGTATAGACAATCGAAAAGCCTTCATCGACCCTATTGCTGGCACAACTAAGCGCACAGGCAACGAGGATGCCGATAGACGTGCAGCAGAATATCTGCGCAACGACCCCAAGGAGAATGCCGAGCATGTGATGCTTGTAGACTTGGCCCGCAACGATCTCTCGCGCAACTGCCACGACGTGAAGGTTGATTTCTACAAGGATTTGCAGTACTACTCGCATGTGGTTCATCTTGTCAGTCGTGTTAGTGGTATGCTTGATGAAGGGGCCGACCCTGTAAAGGCTTTCATAGATACCTTCCCAGCCGGCACATTGTCGGGTGCGCCTAAGGTTAGGGCAATGCAGATAATCTCGGAGCTTGAGCCTCACAACCGTGGTGCCTATGGTGGATGCGTGGGTTTCATTGGCTTCAATGGCAACCTCAATCAAGCCATCACCATACGCACATTCGTAAGCCGTGGCGGCGAACTGTGGTTCCAGGCTGGCGGAGGCATCGTGGCCAAGAGCGATGTGGAGTATGAGTTGCAGGAAGTGAACAATAAGCTTGGAGCCTTGAGGAAAGCCATTAAGGAGGCAGAAGACAAGGCATAAGTTAGTGACTTCTTGACTTCATGACTTCGTGACAACCAATTCGTGACTTCGTGACAACCAAAGTGAATAAAAACAACAAACAAATAATCAATGAAGACAGTAATAATCGACAACTACGATTCGTTCACCTACAACCTGTCGCATCTCCTTAAGGAGCTTGGGGCAGAAGTAACAGTAGTGCGCAACGATAAATTCGACTTGCCTGACCTTGAGTCTTACGACAAGATAATCCTTAGTCCAGGCCCCGGCATCCCGTCGGAAGCAGGACTTCTGCTTGATGTGATACGCACTTATGCCGGCAAGAAACCTATTCTTGGCGTATGTCTTGGCCATCAGGCTATAGGTGAGGTGTTTGGGGCAAAGCTCGAAAACCTTAAGGATGTGTTTCATGGAGTGCAGACCGAAGGCACGCAACTTGGCAACGACTACATATTCCGTGGACTGCCCAAGCGTGTGATGATGGGACGCTATCATAGTTGGGTGATAGCACGCGACAGTATGCCCGACGTTCTTGAGGTGACTGCAACATCGGATGATGGCGAAATCATGGCTTTGCGTCATCGCCAATACGACATTCATGGTATACAGTTCCATCCCGAAAGTGTACTTACACCTGAAGGACACACTATAGTCAAAAACTTTCTTGAGGGATAAGTAAGGCTGAGCACGCCTTGAAACAACCGTATCATGGCTTGATACGATCGTATCATGCCATGATATGACCATATCAAACCATGATACAACGTTTTTTTATTTCTTTGTTCAATTGTTTGGTTTTTCGTCTTTTTTATATAACTTTGCAGACGAACAACCATACTACTTGTGTTTCTTTTACTGAACAATCAAATATAATATATCAATATGAAATTTTCACGCACCATCTTATTGGGTATGTGCCTTGCGGCAGCTCCTGCTGCAGTGATGGCTCAAACCAACAAATCGGAATTTGAACTGATGCAGAGCAATGTCGCCAATCCCGACAACACGCCGCGTCCTGTATTTCCTGTGCCAAGTCGCAGACAATTGATGTGGAACGAGACAGAGTTCTACGCCTTCTTCCATTATGGTATGGACACATACACAGGCAAGGAGTGGGGCAATGGCACCGAGGACGAGGCGATATTTGCCCCAACACGTGTGCCCGACCCAATGCAGTGGCTACGCGTGGCTAAGTCGGCTGGCATGAAAGGTGGCATTGCTGTGGTTAAGCATCACGACGGATTCTGTCTGTGGCCAACCGAGACTACCACACATAGTGTGTCGAGCTGTCCTACCGAAAATGCACGCAAAACCAACATTCCACGCGACTTCACCCGTGCGGCCCGCAAGCTTGGCATGAAGTATGGCTTCTATGTGTCGCCATGGGACCTCAACAGCAAGTATTGGGGCGAGAAGGACGAGCAGGGCAACTATACTGACAGCTACGCCAAGAAGGTGTTCTTCCCACAGTGTGTGGAACTGGCTAAATACGGTTCCGACCAGTTTGAGATGTGGTTCGACGGAGCTACGGGTGGCGACCATGCCGGATATTATGGCGGTGCTTACGGAGGTAAGGGCTCTACAGGCCACCGCACAATTGATGATGCGCAGACATTCTATGACATTCCAAACCTTCGCGACTCAATCCACAACATGCTTCCTAATGTAATAATGTGGGGAGTAGGCGGCGAGGCACGCTGGATAGGCAACGAGGCAGGACATAGTGGCGAGACTTGTTGGGCTATGGGCGATGCCGAGAGTGGCGACGAGAATGGATGGCGTTGGCACCCAGGCGAGAGCGACGCAAAGGCAACAACCGGTGGATGGTTCTGGAAGAAAAACGAGAAGGTGCTGTCTGCCGAGCGTCTGTTCCAGATGTATCTTGAGACAGTAGGCCGCAATGCTACGCTTATCCTCAACCTTCCGCCTGATGTTAACGGACTTATTCCTGAAGCTACAGCCCAGCGCATGACTGAGCTTGGCAAGCTGTTGCGCTCGCGACTTGGCAACGACCTTGCCAAGAAGGCTACTGTTAGCGTGAGCGAGGAGCGCACTGCCGGAAAGAACCGCAACTATTCGGCACGCAACATGACCGACGGTAAGCGCGACACCTATTGGGCTACCAACGATGGCACAACCAAGGCTACTATAACACTTACTTGGGCTAAGCCTACCACCGTGCGCTATGTGCAGCTCATGGAGCATATAAAGCTCGGACAGCGTGTGCGATCATTCACCATCGAGACAAGCGAGGACGGAGTGAACTTCACCCCGCGTGCCACTGATGTTGTCACCACTACCATTGGCTACAAGCGCATTGTGCCACTCAATGGCTCTACGGTGAAGAGCTACGAGGGCGACGGATACAACGTGCGTGCCCTGCGTGTGACTATCAACGACAGCAAGGCTTGTCCGCTGATTGAGAATATTTCGGTATACTAAGCAACCCAACCATCAATAGAATACATACAATGAATAAGTCAAAATATATTGGCAAGTCGCTTGCTCTATCGCTTGCCTTACTTTCTTCGCTCTCCATTTCTGCCCAGACAGCAGAGAAGAAGTTGTGCGACTTTGAGTCGGCCGACTCTTATGCCTCTGTCGGCGTATACGACACATGGGAGAACTCTCCTTTCCGCGATGGCTCTGTTCAGGGCAATGTGCATGTGGTAAACAATCACCTGACAGCTGCCGACCCTGTGCGCGGCTTTGCCCCTAATCCTTCGTCGAAGATACTTGCCTTGCAGCGCTCACGCTTTGGCAGCAACACGTTTGGTACGCTTGTGGCTCTTAAGCAGCCCTTTGCCCAGACCAAGCAGAAGCAATATGTACATGTCAAGATATATTCGCCTAAGTCGGCTCCTGCCATGCTTATCGGTCTTGGCAACCGCGACGACCGTCCGCATCAGTCGCCTCTGTCGGAGCAGTTTTGGAGCATAACCTCGCAACCTCTTGTTGCCAACCAGTGGAACGATGTGGTGTTCCCGGTGTCGGGCTCCAATGGTATTACCATTCGCAACCTGCTCATCGTGCCTGATGCCACATCTCCCCATAACCTTATGGAGGATTTCGCCGTGTATATCGACGATATTGTGCTGACCGATGACGACGCTCCGTTCTTCTCCACAAGCGGCAAGAATGCCGTGAAGAGATTCAAGGCAGGCGATGTTGTTAGCCTTAGCCGTGGCGTAGACGCTCTTGGCGGAGGCCTTAATGGTGACATTCTTCTTGCCGATGGCTCGGCTGTGACGGGCAAGACTGCCGTATGTGGCAAGCCTGTAAAGGTGAAGGCTGTGCCGGCTCCAGGCTTTAAGTTCTCTAAGCTTGTGATTCGTCATGGCAGATATCTCGATGGCGAACAGCAGAACAATTGGGTGGAGACTACAGTCAGCGCATCACAGTTCCGCGACGGAGAGTATACAATTCCTGCAAAGATTGTGGATGGCGACATCCGACTCATTCCTTATTTCAGCAGCGAGGCTGCCAAGTAGACGAGTATCAAGCAATTAAATAAATTAAAAAAGACCAGGCCGAGGCTTGGTCTTTTTTAATTTATTTGGTTTTATCCCATTCTTAAAAAATAGTCGTAAGTAAATTTTGTATTTCTGATTATTATGCTTATATTTGCAAAGATATTAAATGTCGTGTGTGTATTTAAACAAACTAAAAACTATATTTATTAATTAACCAATTAACCAGTTTGTCATATGAATAAATCCAAGACAATTCCTGTGGCATTGCTTCTAACATCTGTGGTGTCTTGTCCTATAAGCGCAAGTTCAACTACAAGCAATGTGGCGGCAGTTAATCAAATGGAACAGCAACAGTCGGCAGCCTGCAAGGGTGTCGTAGCTGACCAAAACGGAGAACCGCTTATCGGTGTATCTGTAGTTGCTAAAGGCACAACCAACGGTACGGTCACCGGTATTGATGGTGACTTTGTTCTTAGTAATGTAAAGAAAGGAACACGCCTTGTATTGACATTCATTGGTTTCACATCTGAGGAAGTGGTGTGGAACGGAACACCCTTGAAAATCACTCTCAAAGAAGACAACAAGAGTCTTGAGGAAGTAGTGGTGGTAGGTTTCGGCACTCAGAAGAAAGAGAATCTTACGGGTTCTGTATCTCAGGTGAAGATGTCTGATGTGCTGGGCGATCGTCCAGTGACAAGTGCTGCCTCGGCATTGCAGGGTGCAATGCCTGGATTGACTATTGGTGGCGGTACGGGTCCTGGCACAAGCAAGTCGTTCAACATTCGTGGTACATTATCAATCAACGGTGGTGCGCCACTTGTGCTTATTGACAATGTGGAGGGCGACATAAGCCTTCTCAACCCAGACGACATTGAGAGCGTGTCGGTATTGAAGGATGCCGCATCGTCGGCTATTTACGGTGCGCGTGCTGCTGGTGGTGTGATTCTTGTTACCACAAAACGTCCCAAGGACAAATCTAAAATAAATCTCAACTACAACTTCAATGTGGGTTGGGAAAACTCGCTCAACCGACTTGAGCAGTCGAGTCTTACTGAGTATCTTGATGCCTATATGGAGGCAGGCTACACCAACTCGTATTGGGCTGGTAATGGCGACGTGTCGAAGTGGCGCGAGTATCTGCAGCAGTACAAGCAGAATCCTTCGTCGCTCAATACCGTTGGCGATGGCATTTACAAGGATGCCGATGGCCGTGTGTATTGGCTCAGCGAGAAGAACATGTACAAGAGGATTCTCACTACGGGTGCTTTGCAGAACCATAATGTTTCTATCTCGGGTGGCAACGACCGCATACGCTTCCGTATGTCGGCTGGTTTGAGCAGCGAGGATGGTCCGTTGCTCACAAGCAAGGACAAATACTCACGCAAGAACATCT
>CAKQFF010000117.1 GCA_934230685.1 uncultured Prevotella sp.
TCTCGTAATACAGAGAGGTGGCGAAGGCAATGCCCTCGGACGCATCATCTTCCGCTTTGACAACAACTTCTCTATCTACATGCACGACACATCCAATCGCGGAGTGTTTTCGCGTGGCGACCGCAGCGTGTCGCATGGCTGCATACGTGTGGAGAAACCCTACGAGCTTGCGGTGTTTATGCTCAAGGATAAGGACGAGAAGTTAATGGAGAAGATGAAATACTCGATGACCGTGAAATATGGTCGCCACCGTACAGAAGACGATGATGCCAACGATCCGATAAACCGTAAGCTGATGATACGCAGCCAAAAGGTGGAACCCCAAGTGGCGCTGTTCATCACCTACTATACACTCTATCCCAATGCCGAAGGCACACTTGTGAGGTATGATGACATTTATGGGTTCGACCCCGTGATATACGAAAAAATAAAAAAGTATCTATAATAACAAAACAGTAAACGTGCAGGACAACAATACGACGCAACACAAGATGGACGATGGCGAGAAGCGCAGGCTCTTCGCCTCGATTGTTCCCCAGTATAGCGAGAAGCTGTATTGGACCATACGTCGTATTGTGCTCGGCCATGAGGATGCCAATGATGTGCTTCAGAATGTCTTCATAAAGGCATGGAACGGGCTCGACGATTTCCAAAACCGCTCCAATGTCTCCACATGGCTCTATCGCATAGCTGTGAATGAATCGCTCGATTTTCTCAGGCGCAAGAAGGAGTTGGCTTCGATAGATACGGCAGAGAATGCAGGAGTGGCCAACCGGCTTATGGCCGACGACTATTTCGACGGCGACATGGCACAGGCTCTGCTCCAGGAAGCCATAGCCATCTTGCCCGATGTCCAGCGTGTGGTGTTCAATCTGCGCTACTACGACGAGATGAAATATTCCGACATGAGCCAGATGCTCAACACCACGGAAGGCTCGTTGAAGGCGAGCTATCACATAGCTGTGAAGAAGATAGCGGCATTCATGAAAGCGCATGAATAAAAAAGAGGGGAGATGAAGAAAATTTTTCTTTCATGTCGTTTAAACCTTTGCTTGGTATTTGCGTCAAACTAACAGAACAAAACAAAAAATATACGTATGGAATCTGATGAGAAATACATAGAATCACGTTTTGGCAAGAAGGTGCCTTTCACGGTGCCTGAAGGCTATTTCGACAATCTTGCCAAGTCGATTGTCGATAATGTTGCGTCGGCTCCTGTTCCAGACGACGTAGAGCCTACCGTTAATATAAACAATAATGCTGAACCTGTGTCTGTGGCTATGAATGCAGAGCAGGCAAAGACCGTAGGTTTTAATTGGTGGCACCGCTATAGAGTGCGCATCGCAGCAGCGGCATGTGTGGCGTTTGTTGTGGCAGGCATGTCGATGTATTTTGCCTTTTCGCCTACAGATGCTAATGGCAACAAGAATGTGGCGATACATGGAGGAAGTACTGTTGAAAGCTCGGCTTCGAGCAGCACGAGCGACATGGAAATCGACTACGCCATGCTCGACAACGACGACATCTACTCGCTTATGGCAAGCAACTAAGATTGGATGACTTTAAAAATAAGAAATATAACTTGATAGCTTATGACATTAAAGAAATACATAGTCCTTGTTATCCTGACTTTGTGCAGCGTCATGGCGCAAGCACAGGGTCACAAGGGGTTCGACCCTGCTCAGTTTGAGGCCGATCTTGAGCAGTTTATCACTACAGAGGCAGCCCTGTCGCCAAAAGAGGCAGAGGCTTTCTTTCCTCTCTACCGTGAGATGCGCAAGAAGCAGTTTGCCTATATGGGTGAGGAGCGTCGTCTGCGCCATATAGACACAAGCGACGACAAGGCTTGTGCTGAGGCCATACGCCGACGCGATGCCAACGACCTCGATATAAAGAAGTTGCAGCAGTCGTATCATAATAAGTTTATGCGCGTGCTTTCGCCGTCGAAAGTGTTCAGAGTGCTTAGGGCTGAGGATAAATTCCATCGCCAGTTGTTCAACCGTCACATGAAGAAAGGAAAGGGTGGCCATGCCAAATAGATATTTTGTAACATTTGCCTATGATGGCACCAATTATCACGGTTGGCAGATACAGCCCAATGGCAATAGTGTGCAGGAGGAACTACAGAAGGCCCTCTCCACAATATTGCGCGAGACAATAGAGGTGGTGGGAGCTGGACGCACGGATGCCGGTGTGCATGCCCGCCGTATGGCAGCCCATTTCGAGACGGAACGCAACTTTGATTGCGCCCAACTAGCATATAAACTCAACCGCCTGTTGCCACGAGACATTTCTGTGGACAAGGTGTTTGCCGTGGATCCCGACATGCACGCACGTTTCAGCGCCACGTTGCGCACTTACCATTATTATATACACACACGCAAGAACCCATTCCTGCGACAGTATTCCTGTGAACTTCACTACGACCTCGACTTCGAACTCATGAACGAGGCTGCGTCGCATCTGCTTGAGGTGGAGGACTTCGGAGCCTTCTGCAAGGCACATACCGACGTTAAGACCACTCTGTGTAATGTTTCTGAAGCCAAGTGGACACGCGATGGCGACGACGCTTGGCATTTCCGTATATCAGCCAACCGATTCTTGCGCAATATGGTGCGTGCTGTGGTTGGCACACTTATTGAGGTAGGACGCCACCGAATGACCATCGAGCAGTTTGACCATGTGGTGACAAGCGGCAGCCGTTCGAAGGCAGGCGAGAGCATGCCGGGCAATGCCCTGTTTCTGGAGGAAGTGAAGTATTGAGAAGAATAAAACAAAACAGTAATCCCAATGTGGTTGATATTAGCTTTTTGCTCAGCGGCGTTGCTGGGCTTTTATGATGTTTTCAAGAAACTGGCGTTGCGGGGCAATGCCGTGCTCCCCGTGTTGTTTCTCAACACGATGATTTGTTCGCTGTTGTTCCTTCCTTTCATCCTTCTCTCGTCGTATACGGGACTGCTTGACGGAAGTACATTCTATGTGGAGGCATGCGGATGGGCAGAACACAAATACATAGTGCTCAAGGCACTCATCGTGTTGTCCTCATGGGTGTTTGGCTATTTCGCCATGAAAAATCTGCCGATAACCATTGTCGGTCCTATCAATGCCACACGTCCGGTGATGGTGCTTGTGGGCGCAATGCTTGTGTTTGGCGAGCGTCTGAATCTCTGGCAATGGTGCGGAGTGTTGCTTGCCATCGTCTCGTTTTTCCTGCTTAGCCGCAGCGGAAAGAAGGAGGGAGTGGATTTCCGACATAACAAATGGATATTCTCATTGGTGCTTGCAGCTGTGCTGGGAGCCGTGAGCGGACTCTACGACAAATATCTCATGGCACCGCCCGAGAATGGAGGCGTGGGACTGAGCCGTATGGTGGTGCAGAGCTGGTACAACATCTACCAACTGTTCATGATGGGACTCACCATGTTGCTGATATGGTGGCCCACACGCAAGAAGACAACACCATTCCAGTGGCGATGGAGCATCATCTTCATAAGCATATTCCTCAGTATAGCCGACTTTGTGTATTTCTATGCGCTCAGTCTTCCAGGAGCAATGATTAGCATTGTGTCGATGGTGCGCAGAGGAAGCGTCGTGGTAAGTTTCTTCTGTGGAGCGGCAGTTTTCAATGAGAAAAACCTGAAAAGCAAGGCAGTTGACATGCTGCTTGTGTTGCTTGGCATGATATTCCTATATATAGGAACACGATAATCGGAATGAGGGTTTGTCGAAACATTGGCAGCATTAATTGCTGATGTTTTGGCAAACCCTCATTATTTGTGTAATAATGCTACATAAAAAACCAAACGCCTTACGATTTAGCGTTTTTTATTAATAACGTTCTGCTTTTTTCAATATAAAGTAGTAACTTTGTAGGCAAATCGAAATTTTATAAGCATTAATATATATGGCACGAAACATCTTCAAAGGATTGGGCATAGCTCTGGTAACACCGTTTACTGTAAGCGGTGAAGTTGACTACAAGGCAATCCAGCGTCTTGTGGAGTATCAAATTCAGAATGGAGCCGATTTCCTTTGCATACTTGCAACAACCGGCGAGACCCCATGTCTCTCGGCTGAAGAAAAAGACAACATCAAGAAACTCGTAATCGAAACCAACCGTGGACGTCTGCCTATCCTCATGGGATGTGGCGGCAACAACACACGTGCCGTTGTAGAAGAACTCAAGACAAGCGACTGGACCGGTATTGACGGTGTGCTGAGTGTTTGTCCTTTCTACAATAAGCCTTCGCAGGAGGGTCTTTATCAGCACTTCAAGGCTATAGCCGAGGCAAGCCCATTGCCGGTGGTGCTGTATAATGTGCCTGGCAGAACAGGCATCAACATGAAGTCGGAGACAACAGTGCGCCTTGCTCGCGACTGCGAGAACATCGTAGCCGTCAAGGAGGCAAGCGGAAGCCTTGAGCAGGTTGACGAGATAATAAAGAACAAGCCCGAGCGTTTCGACGTGATCAGTGGCGACGACGCCCTAACCTTCTCAATGGTGGCAAGCGGCGCGGCAGGAAGCATCTCCGTGATAGGCAATGCTCTGCCCAAGGAAGTGTCGCGCATGATACGATTGGAGTTCCGTGGTGAGTATGAGGCAGCACGCACCATCCACCATCGTTTCACTGAGCTTTATTCGCTCCTCTTTGTCGATGGCAACCCGGCAGGTGTGAAGGCTCTGCTTCATGAGATGGGATTTATAGAGAATGTGCTTCGTCTTCCGCTGGTGCCAACACGCATCACCACTTTGCAGAAGATGACGGAAATTCTTAAGACTTTGAAAATATAATTAAGATGGCGCTTTGAAAAGAGAAGCTATCATATTTCTTATTGCTGGTATTGGTACCATTGCCTTGTTGCTGCTCAATCTTTTCAGCGGAGCAGTCAATATTCCCGTGTCTTCGGTTTTGAGGATTCTCTGCGGGGGCGATGTTGCCAATGCCAGTTGGCGTTTTATTGTGCTTGAGTCGCGCTTGCCCCAATCGCTCACGGCTCTCTTTGCCGGAGGAGCGTTGTCGGTGTGTGGATTGCTCATGCAGGCAGTATTCCGCAATCCGCTTGCCGATCCCTCAATACTTGGTGTGAGCAGTGGTGCCGGACTCGGTGTAGCCCTTGTCATGCTGCTTCTTGGAGGTGGTATAGGTATGGGCAGCATAAGTATCGGTGGTTTTGTGGCTGTGCTTGCGGCAGCTTTCATGGGAGCGATAGCGGTTACGGTCATGATGCTTGTGCTGTCGAGGATGATACGCAGCAATGCCATGTTGCTTATTGTGGGTGTGATGACGGGCTACCTGTCGTCGTCGGCCATTATGCTGCTCAACTATTTTGCCTCGGCCGACGGCATCCGCTCGTATATGCTATGGGGAATGGGCAATTTCGCAAGTGTGTCGTTGGAGCGTCTGCCTCTGTTCATAGCGGTCACTACAGCATGTATGGTTGCTTCGGTATTGCTTGTGAAACCCCTTAATATTCTTGTGCTTGGCAGCCAGTATGCCCGCAACCTTGGAGTTGACACACGACGGTTGCGCAATGGTGTGTTGCTGCTTACGGGATTGATGACAGCCGTCACCACAGCCTTCTGCGGACCGATAGCCTTTATAGGTCTTGCCGTGCCGCATATAGCCCGGCTCATGTTGCGCACCGATGACTATCGCCAACTTATACCCGCCACAATGCTTACGGGCATGACGGTGGCGTTGCTATGTAATTTTGCTTGCACCTTACCCTCAGATGGTGGTGTGTTGCCCGTGAACACTCTCACCCCGATTGTGGGAGTGCCGGTCATTCTGTATATAATGCTTAGAAAACATCTATAAAGACAATGAACGAAAAAGAACGTATACTATACCTGCGACAGCAACTTCATGAGCACAACTATAAATATTATGTGCTCAGCCAACCGGAAATCTCCGACCAGGAATTCGATATGCTTATGCATGAGTTGCAGGAACTTGAGGCGCATCATCCAGAAATGGCTGACCCCAATTCGCCTACACAG
>CAKQFF010000118.1 GCA_934230685.1 uncultured Prevotella sp.
CGGTCCTTAACTTTGATGGTTAAGACGCGAGTTGAGTCTTCGGCAAAGTCGTAGCCATACCGATGCGCAAATTTATCCAATGATTGCTTGAACAGTAATTTAATCTGTTTTGCAGTGAAGCGATTTTCTTCATCGTTGGGATAAATATTGATGTCAAAATCGAAACCGATATTTGATTTTGCATCATAGGTTATCATATTTCGAGAGTAACTGCCAACAGGCTCATGCTGAAAAGTGTATTGCTTCCGCAAGTCATCATGAACAAGACTGAGAATTTCCATAAGGTCAGAATAGGCAGACTTAACCTGTGGGGAATGTTTGGATATGAACTTGAAATCGTGTTTCATATTATGAATCCTTTCTCTTCCCATGCCGCCCATTCAGCTTTTCCTGCTAAATCACTATAGCATACTCGCAAACGATACCCTTGTCAATACATTTAGGCAAAAAAAGTGGATGTAACTGAAATCAGTTACATCCACTCGATATGGTTGCGGAGGCAGGACTCGAACCTACGACCTCCGGGTTATGAGGCAGTCTCAAGAGAAAATCGGAGTCATTTCGGCTCCGATTTGTGCTTTTTACCACCGTTCACTCGGCGGATTCTCCATTGTTTCCGTCCAGCCCCGCCCGCTTTTTTCGCGTTCTGGGTCAAAACTGGGTCAAAACGTCTTTGCAAGCAGACTACGAAAGAGTATCGGTAATGGATTTAACCTTGGCGCATCTTGAAAAAGAAAGTTTTGCATTCATTGTAAAAATAAGGGACGTATAAAAGCACGTTTTAATTACACATTAGTGAGTTTCACAATCACTATCTACACAATATGGTTTTGGGGGATAGATTACTGGTTGAACTTTTTTCTTCAGAACAATCTTACGTTACTTCAAAAATGATATTCATCAATGTGCAATAAAGTGAAAATGATGCTATATTTTTATTGACTTTTCGTAAAAACGTTTTGCTATCCGCCCGGCTGTGTGTTATGATATTTAAAAATGACTTTTAAAGTTCCATTATTTAAACTGAGGGGTGAGAAGATGTCTTTTGACCCATTTTGGAAAATCAATAATATGTACTCTGGGTTTCACCGTGTTGAAAAGCAGATTGCTGACTACATTCTGGCGCATCCGGACACAATTGCCGACAAATCCATGACTGAAATTGCAGAGGTAATCCGTGTGGCCCCATCCAGTGTGATTCGCTTTAGCAAGATACTCGGCTATGAGGGTTACCGGGAAATGCGGCTGGCTTTTGCGAAGCATACATCCGTCAAAGAGCACTCAGCAGTATTTGCCAATATCGAAGCCTCTGATACTCCACAGGTTTTGACAGAAAAAGTCTTTCACCAGAGTATTGAATCTCTTCAGTCTACCTTGTCTCTGCTGTCTATGGATGCAATGACACGGGCAATAGATATGATGGATCAGGCTGCTAAAATTCTATTTATCGGAGTAGGTTCCTCTGCACCGCTTGCGCAGGATATTGCTTATCGCCTGTGCCGCATCGGTTTTCCTGCCTCCGCAGTAATAGACCCGCATATGGCTCGAATCTATTCTAATATGCTGTCGGAGGATTGCGTCGCTGTGGGAATTTCTCATACAGGGCGTTCCGTGGAAACGGTTTCCGCTGTCGAAGCCGCAAAAAAAGCCGGAGCAAAAACCATTTCTGTGACAAGCTTTCTGCACAGCCCACTCACCGCGTTTTGTGACGTAAATTTGATTATTGTCTCCTCGGAAACAGCCGTTTTAAATGAAGCAATTTCTTCCCGTATTGCGCAAATTGCTGTTTTGGATAGTCTGTATGTCGGTTTGGCAATGCGTCATTCCGATGAAGTTGCAGAGCGAATTCAAAATATGAACCGTATTCTGGAAGATATGCGCCTATAACTTATATCTATCGTATGCCAAACGCCCCAGCCTTCTGTCCTATACAGAAAGCTGGGGCGTTTTCAAAATATACTATTGCTTTATTGCCACGATGTATTATCAATCATTAAGGAAAATGGGGTTGGTCCAAGCAACTTTGCCGTTGGCATCAATGACCTGGGCACGGACATATTCCGCTCCCTCCGGCAAGTGCCAGTTTCCGCAGATTAGATTCGCTCCCAGCGGGTCCTCCAAGCCGTGGCCGCGGCTGGGATAGGTAATAAATTCAATCTTTCGAGCAGGAGAGCACTCCAGGATCACATCGCCGGAGTGTACTTCAAAATGCGTGATTTCCGGCCCGGTGGAAGAATAAAACTGCCCATTTTCCAGGGCCTGGCCGATGGCGGACACGGTCAGCTCCGGCGCCCAAACCGTTACCCAGCCCTTGCAGGAGGCAAAGCGGGGATGCTTTTCGCTGATCTTCACCCGGACATCGTGATTCGCACCGACCTTGATTTTGTTGTGGCAGTCATCAGTGGCAATGCCCCAAATGCGCTTTCCAGCCCGCAGCATCAGATCCCACAATGCGACACCGCAGCCGGTATCCATCGCATCCACGGCGACTTCGCTGTTATAGATCTCCATGGCAAAAGCGCCGTCCAGTGCCATCAGATCCTCCCAGGTCAAGCGGGACCAAATGGGGTGGTTGATCGTCACCAGATTTCCCCGGGCCTTCATCTCATCCATGTAAGCCTGGGAGATGCGATAGTAATCTTCCTGCTTTTCCGCCTTAGGGGGTGTCTGCCGCTCGCCATCCGCAAAGGGCTTCTCCGCTTGTTTCCAGGGGGCCTGAAGAACCTGCATATGAAACAGCCGGTAGCTGCTGCAGGCTGGATTTGTCTCTGCGGGAATGGTTTTACCTTCCATGGAGGGGTAAAACAGGAAATCATCCGTATTCAGATCCGTGTGATAGTTGTACACCAGATGATCGCTGAGCGCAAAAAATGAATAGCCGTGGGCACGGTAAATCTCCCGCAGTTCTTCCGGTGTATAGAGACCGTCGGAGCAGGTGGAGTGGCCGTGGAGATTTCCCTTGTACCAATGGCCGCTGCCTGCGAACGGATTGTAGTTTTTCATATTACGCGCTTCCTTTCCATACTTCATGATTTGCGAGATGTCAGGTAAACTGTTGCTTTTCTTTAGCGTGTTCATTATCATGCATTAATGATAAAATGTCAATAGTAAATATATAATAAAAAATAAAATATTATTTTGTGTATTATTTCAATTGATATTGTTTCATTATGATGATATATTTCCGGTATGATGTACATCGAAGATTGTCTGGCGCTCTTTTTGTGCTTAAAAAAACAGGAAAGAGAGGCGGTAGAGTATTAAAAAGCTATATATTTCTGATTTGGATGGGACATTGCTGGATCAGAACGCTGTCATATCCCCAAACTCCAAGAAGCTGCTCAACGAAGCGATCGCCTGCGGAGCAGATTTTACAATTGCGACCGCGAGATCGATCGCAATGACCCGGCCGCTGATCAGGGGACTACATCTTCATTTGCCGATGGTCCTGATGAATGGTGTACTTCTATATGATCCAATTTCCCACCACTATATCCGCACACTTACTTTAGCATCCTCCACAGTGCTCAAATTGGGCAAGCTTTTTGATCAAAACCAGATTCCCTACTTCTTGTATACCCTTCAAGGCGAAACTCTTGTGTTATATCACCGCCGTATGGAAAGCTGGCAGGAACAGCATTTCTGGGAACGGAGGCAAGAAAAACCGGGGAAACGCTTTATGCAAGTAGATGTCATCCCATACACTGATATTTCCTTACAAGTCGTATATTTTGCTGTTGTTGGGAAAAAAGAACTGATCGATCAGACAATCACCTTACTCAGGGAGGTGGATAGTATCCGTTTCGCATATTACAGCGATGTATATGAGCCGGATATGTGGTATTTAGAAATTTTTCATCCTGACGCGGATAAATCCAATGCTGCAAAAGAACTTGTTTCCATGTATCAGTTTGATCAAGTCTGCGCATTCGGCGACAACTACAATGATATGGCCCTTTTTGAACTCGCTGATGAAAGTTGTGCTGTAGCGAATGCGGTCAATCCGCTGAAAAACATTGCGAGTCACATTATTAGTGCTAACACTGATGACGGTGTTGCCCGTTGGATGTATCACCGCTTTTGTGAGGGGGGTCCAAATCATGAAGGATTATAATCCTTTTGCCGGTAAAGGCAATTGGTACAGATGAACAGATTAACCGGGGAAACCTTGTTAGCGCGCTTACTGGATCACGCAGCCCAGCGGGGCCGCGACGCCTCGGGACAGCGACACGCATAAGCGCATCGCTGTCCCGCAGGCTCTCTGCGTTCTTCAAGAGCGCCTCCGACCAAGACCCAAAAGCGGCAAAGTTTGCCGTTCTGACACCCGGCCCGGGGATGTTTGTGAACGTGCGGAACGCACCGAGGGGAGTGATACCACCCCCGTCCGAAACGCCCCCTGTTTCGCCGTGTGAACCGCTGTGTGCGATATTTCTCTGAAAGCCGAGTGTGTACCCGCTTTCGCGCGTGAAAGCGAACGTGGACCGTTTGTGCGAGAAGTTGAAAATCGGGATGAGAAACGGTTAGGGGACAGAGCTGTGGCGGCAGTTTTGCCGACTTTTTCTCGTCTGCTGATAGTGGGGGGCCACAGAGAACCGGGAAATGTATGTATATAAAAGCGTGGCGAAATCAAGGGTTACAAATGCTCACCACGAATCACGCAGCCCAGCGGGGCCGCGACGCCTTCGGAACAGCGACGCGCATAAGCGCATCGCTGTCCCGAAGGCTCTCTGCGTTCTTTGGGAGCACCCCCGACCAAGCCCCCAAAGCGGCAAAGTTTGCCGTTTTAAACCCCGGCCACGCAGGGTTTCCGAAACGTGTGGAACGCTCCGAGGGTAGTGATACCACCCCCATCCGAAACGCCCCCTGTTTCGGCGTGCAAGCCACTGTGTGCGATCCTTCTCCGAAAGCCGAGTGTGTACCCACTTTCACTCGCGAAAGCAAACGTAGAGCGTTTGTGCCGGAGGTGTTGAAGCCCGTGTGACCAATGCATTGGAAACGTTGATATGACTGCGTTTCATGCGCTTTTCACAGGCTTTTCGGGGACGAAAAAGAAAGCAGGATAAACGGCTGGCGTCGGAACCAACGCTCTGCCTGATCACTTCTGCCCGCAGTGCGGGCAGTTGACGGGGGTTTCAGCGCAGGCGATTGTGGCGCCTTTTGAGAGAACTTTTGGAGCGGCTGGCGTCTTAATTCCCGTAAACGCAGGCGTCCCAAGGATTTTGGTGGTGCCTTATGGCCGTTTTTAGAGAAAACTGAGGTAATCACGTCTCTCAAGACCGGCAGTGCAAGGCGAGCATATTTTGCGCCACTGTAGTCAATGAAAAGGACTTCTTGACCGTTCGAAAATTGCACCGCTGTAACCAAAGAGAATATCCCCGGCAGCGCAGAAATTGCGCCGCCATAGACAAAGATAGGGCGTCCCCTTCAAGTGATAACTTTCTGATAACTGTTCCGTTTTCTGGTAGCTTTTCCCCCTTGGCTACGGTATTGTTCGTTGCGAAAGGGGCTGATACCATGCCAAAGCGACGAGCAAACGGCGAGGGAAACATCCGAAAACGAAAGGACGGACGCTGGGAGGGTCGGTACACAGTCGGTCACGATCCAGAAACAGGAAAGGCCATCATTAAAAACGTCCTTGGAAAGACGCAAGCGGAAGTCAAGGAGAAGTTGAAGAAAGCCATCGAGGAAAATGTGGGAATCGACTATGGGCGGGCCAAGACCTACACCGTGGGTAACTGGTTAGAAGTGTGGTACGAGAACTATGCCAAAATCAAGATGCGCCCATCCACCTA
>CAKQFF010000119.1 GCA_934230685.1 uncultured Prevotella sp.
GGTGAAGGAAGGCGAGTTTGTAGCCATCATGGGACCTTCGGGATGTGGCAAATCCACATTACTTAATATAATAGGTTTGCTCAACAATCCCACGAGCGGCAGCTATATGCTCAACGGCAAGGATGTGAGCACCCTAAAGGAGAGCGAGCGCACCTTGATAAGAAGAGGCATGATAGGCTTTGTGTTCCAGAGCTTCAACCTTATTGATGAGTTGAATGTAGTGGAGAATATCGAGTTGCCGCTCCTTTATATGGGAGTGTCGGGCAAGGAACGCCGCAAGCGTGCCGAGGAAGTAATGGAGCGCGTGGCCATATCCCATCGTGCCAAGCATTACCCTTCGCAGCTTTCGGGCGGTCAGCAGCAGCGCACAGCCATTGCACGAGCCATACTTCCCCGACCGAAACTGATTCTTGCCGATGAGCCTACGGGTAATCTTGACTCAAAGAATGGCAAGGAAGTGATGGACTTGCTTTCGGAATTGCACAAGGAGGGCACAACCATAGTGATGGTGACCCACTCCCTACACGATGCGAATTATGCAGATAGAGTAATTAATATGTTTGATGGAGAGATTGTTAATCAGGTAGAAATGTAGTAAGAATAAGGCTATGGCGATAACGCCGTAGCCTTACTACTGTTTATCACAAGGTTTTTCGCAATGCCCGTTCTATACCCTCCACACTGTCATTAAAGTGTATGTCGTATTCTGCAATGGCAGAACAGTCCATTGTAAGGTTTCTTGTCTGCTCGCTGAATCTTTCCTCATCGGGCAACACCAATGCCGAGGAGTCTTTCACACCCATCATACTGGCTACTTGCAGATTGAGTTCATAGCTATTAATCGCGTTACAGCTGCCATAGTTGTAGACGCCTCCAGGCATAGCAAACACTTTCTCCATATTTCTCACCACCTCCCATACATTTGTCACACCACGATATTCGTGTGTGGCAGCCTTGATGGTGGTGGCTTCATGGATGGCTTTATGCAGATTGACAAGAATATTACTGTTCAGCTTCATTTGGCTTTCGGGCAAATCATACATCCATGTGAGTCTTAGTCCCACCGACGTGGGATTATTCCTCAATGCCCTTTGTTCCGCCTCAAGTTTGTGCCGACCATACACGTTGACTGGCTGAAACACATCGCTCTCCTTAAGAGGACCAAGCATTGGAGTTCCGTTGTACACCTGGTCGCTTGACATGAATATCAGTTTGGCACCAATATTCTTACATGCCTTTGCCAGCTTCACCGTACCCTGCACATTCACCCTGTGTGAATCCTCTGGATGTTGCTCGCAATACCATGTATTGCTAAGCGCAGCACAATGAACCACAATGTCAGGACAACATTCCTCCATATATTCTATAACCGCCTCTTCACGGCTAACATTCAGCTCGCCGTGTGTAGGCAACAACAACTCATACTTGTCTTTATAGTAAAGGGCCAACCTACTGCCTAAGAAGCCAGTGACACCCGTGATTAGTATTTTCTTCATGTGTGCAAATATTTATTTGGATAAGGCTTACCATGATTATTATCCTATCACCTTCAGCATAGCGCATATCGTTGATTTGCTTCAAGGCATTCTCGGCAGTGCCGTCAAACTTTAATTCCATTATATATATATGTGTAGCTGTCTCAAGGGTAATATCCGTGCGACCTTTGGATGTGCGCTGTTCAACATTAATACGATAATCAGTGAGAGGGGAAAATAGATGGCAGCAGACTCTCAAAAAGCCAACTCCTTACTTCATGATTTGGAATGTCGAGCGTATAGAAGTCAAGGTCTTCGTTATAGTCTTTTATTGTGATGTAGCCACTTTGATACAGCAACGGCATGATGTTGCTCATATTCTCGGTGGGCGCATCGAACGACGACTCCTTGGCCTTGATATCATGCAGGGTGGAAGGATCCACCTCAAACTTCTTCATCATTTCGATAAGATAGGTAGGAGTGCCCGATCCAAACCAATAGGAACGCAGTTTGCCGTCAGCAAAACAATTTATCAAACTATATGGATTGAATACGTCGGGCGACGGCCATGAGAAATGATAGCCGTCGTAACGCTCCTTGAGTTGCAGTATGGTCTGCTCTCTTGACAGATGGCGTCTTTGTGCAAGGCTATCTATGTCATCCGACATCTGTGTGAGCAATTCCTCCTTAGTGATACCACATATCCCGGCATAATTCTCATCCATGCTGATATTGCGAATGTTGTTAAGCTCACTGAATATGCTTAGTTGTGAGAACTTAGTTATTCCAGTGAGAAACACAAAGCGCAAATAAGGTTCGCTGTCCTTCAGCGGACTGAAGAAATTGCGCATTACATTGCGTAGGGCAGGAAGTCGTGTCTCCTCGTGTACAATATCAAGAAGCGGAGCGTCATACTCGTCGACGAGTACGACAACAGGCTTATTTGTCTTCTCATAGATGTTGACTATGAGATTCCTGAGCCTTACATTTGTGTCAATGTCGTCAGACTCAATGCCATATTTCTTCTCGTTTTCTTTCAGAACATTCAAGAGAAAGCGTTCCAACTGCTCTTTCTCCATGTGTTTTCCTCCTGCCATACTGAATAGGAGCACAGGATAGCTGTTCCACTCCTTCTCAAGCTTTTCTATAGCAAGCCCTTTAAACAAGTCCTTGTCTCCAGTGAAATAGCTATAGAGTGTGGATACGAGTAATGACTTGCCAAAACGACGCGGACGACTAAGAAACAAAAACTTGCCATCGGTGTGTGTCATCCTGTAGACATACTCCGTTTTGTCGATGTATGCCATGTTCTGTCGGCGAATTTCCGAGAATGTCTGTACGCCTATTGGATATTGTCTTCTTGTCATTGCCATGCAGTTTCTATATATATATTAATTTACTTTTATATGAAATCCCAGTACCAGCTTAATACCACCTAACTGGTACTGGAGTTTCAGTCGTATGGTACTGGAGTTTATATTGACTTACACTTCAGTGTTACTCATATGTTACTGCCTATGGTATCCAGATAATTTTTTCTTCATATTGGTCAAAGTCCATGGAAGAGTCGGCTCCTACGTTACGGAGCATTAATTTAATCATGTCCTGCTCTTCGGGTGGGAGGAGCACATCACCACGACGACGCTTGAAGTATTGGTTGCGTCCAAAGTGAAGACATAGGTTTGTCATAAACTTGTCATACTGCTGCGGAAACATGCACTTCTGGAAGCCGGTGAAACCGCGGGCGTATCTCACGGGACTGCTGTCGCGATAGAAGCTGCATGCAGCATCCTTGGAACATCTGTTGGGATTAATAAGATTCAAGTGGTCTTCGCTTTGCAGCAATATGACATAAGCAATATGATGCAAGCATGTGGCTGCCATGGGGCAGTCGTGATGCTGGCATACTGGATAGTTGTTGGGCGGGGATGTAATAGTTTTGTTCTGCATATTTATGAATTTAGGTTCAGTCGTCCTTGAACGATAGTTTCTCTAATTTCTCTTTCAATATCGGAGCCTCCGACGCTCTTATCGACAATCGTATCTCGCATGTGTTGTCGTAGGTCTGACCAACAATGCGGGGCGACATCTCCTTGATAATCTTCATCACGTCGTTCATCATTATATAAGGAAAGTCGTAGACTACCTCTTCTTCCTTGTAGAGCTTCACTATCTCGGCAGCGGCTATAGCCTCGGCAGCGGCTGTGCGATAGGCAACAATGAGTCCGCTTGTGCCAAGATTCACTCCTCCATAATATCTCACAACGATGATGAGGATATCGGTGAGTTCGTTTTTGGTGATCTGTCCGAGAATGGGTTTGCCTGCTGTGCTGCTCGGTTCGCCATCATCGTTAGCGCGAAATTGCGAATGATCGGCTCCGAGAGTATATGCCCAACAAACATGGCGAGCATCGTAATACTTCTTGCGATGTTCGGCAACAATGTTTTTCACCTCCTCTTCGGTAGTGACATGAAAGGCAAAGGCGAGAAACTTGCTTCGCTTCTCACTGTAGAAACCCTCAGCAGGCTTATCTGTTATTGTCAAATATTCGTCTATCAACTCCATTTATTTGTTATTCAGTAAAATAATTTATACTGTATGCAAAGGTAACACAAATAAACGACAAACGGGAGAAAAAGATAATGGATAATTATGATTTGCCATGCAAAAAAGTGGTAATCATAATTATCCATTATTTATCAATTATAAATTATCAATTATATTATGCGAGCTTATGGATAATAAGTCCTGAGCGGAGTTTCGGCTCAAACCAAGTGGCCTTAGGAGGCATAATCTTGCCACTGTCGGCAATGTCGATAATCTGCTTCATTGACACTGGATAGATGGCAAGAGCCATGCGCATCTCACCACTGTCAACACGGCGTTTAAGCTCTTCCAATCCACGCAGACCACCTACGAAGTCGATGCGTTTGTCAGAACGCAAGTCCTTGATACCGAGTATATCGTCGAGAATCAGGCGGCTTGAGATGTCAACATCAAGCACTCCGATAGGATCTTTATCATCGTATGTGCCTTCCTTGGCATTAAGAGCAAACCAATGACCATCGAGATAGAGCGAGAACTCATGCAGATGCTGCGGCTTGTAGATAGCTTCGCCCTTGTCCTCAACCGTGAAGTTCTTGGCAATAGCCTCAAGGAACTGCTCGGATGTGAGTCCGTTGAGATCCTTAACCACGCGGTTGTAGTCGAGCACTGTAAGCTGTGAAGCCTGGAAGCATACAGCCATGAAATAGTTGTACTCCTCGTTGCCCTTATGCTCGGGATTGTTCTTTGCCTTCTCTGCTCCAACAAGAGCAGCGGCAGCACTACGGTGGTGACCGTCAGCGATATAGAGAGCTGGCATCTTGGCAAACTCAGCTGTAATGGCAGCAATATCCTTCTCGTCGCTGATGACCCAAAGCTGATGACGGAAACCATCGATAGGAGCCACGAAGTCATACTCAGGCTTGCCGGCTGCATAGCGCATGATAATATCATTGAGCAAAGAGTTGTCGGGATAAGCAAAGAATACAGGCTCGATGTTGGCATCGCACACACGTACATGCTTCATGCGGTCCTCCTCCTTGTCGCGACGTGTAAGCTCGTGCTTCTTGATAACGCCATTGAGATAATCATCCACAAAAGCGCCAACCACAAGACCATACTGAGTCTTGCCATTCATGGTCTGTGCATAGATGTAATATGAGTCCTTCTGGTCCTGGCACAGCCATCCTTGCTCCTGGAATTTCTTGAAATTCTCGGCTGCCTTAGCATATACACGTGGATCATACTCGCTTGTGCCTGGCTCAAAATCAATCTCTGGTTTGATGATATGGTATAGACTCTTCTCGTTGTCGCCTGCCTCTACTCTTGCCTCCTCGCTGTCGAGAACATCATAAGGACGCGAAGCTATTTCTTCAACAAGATTCTGGGGTGGGCGTATGCCTTTAAACGGTTTTATTGTAGCCATAATTTTTTTAAGTTGTTTTAGATTTAAGGAAATTTAGTTGAGACCCCCTACCCTTTAAAAACATAGAGCTGCATTACTTTAAAACTCCCCTCCCTATTGTGGGAGGGGCTGAGGGTGGGGT
>CAKQFF010000120.1 GCA_934230685.1 uncultured Prevotella sp.
GAGTTCCTAAGCCAAGGCAATATGGCTAAGAACACGATTTCGGCATATCTGTATGCCGTGAAGGAGTTTGGCTCTCAACACAATGAGTTAAACAAGAAAAACTTGTTGGTTTATAAGACCTACTTGATTGAGACTTACAAGCCAAAGACGGTGAACCTCCGTATTCAGGCTATTAACAAGTATCTTGTATTTGTAGGCAAGACAAAACTCCGCTTGAAGTCGGTAAAGGTGCAGCAGCGTTCGTACTTGGAGAATGTCATCAGCAATGCCGACTACACATTCTTGAAGAACAAACTGAAGAAGGAAGACAACTTGGAGTGGTACTTTGTAGTACGTTTCTTAGCTGCCACTGGTGCCAGAGTTAGCGAACTTGTACAAATCAAGATTGAGCATGTGCAAGTGGGCTACTACGACATCTATACAAAGGGTGGAAAGATACGCCGTATCTATATCCCCAAGACATTGCGCACGGAAACTGAAAAGTGGTTGCAGACAACAAACCGTACAAGTGGCTATCTCTTTCTCAATCGTTTTGGCGAGCGTATTACTACAAGAGGCATATCGCAGCAGTTGAAGAACTATGCAGTGAAGTATGGTTTGAATGAGAAAGTGGTTTATCCACACTCGTTCCGCCACCGCTATGCCAAGAATTTCTTGGAGAAGTTCAACGACATAGCCTTGCTTGCCGACCTTATGGGACACGAAAGCATAGAGACAACACGCATCTACCTAAGGAGAAGTAGCATGGAACAGCAAGAAATCGTAGATAAGGTTATCACTTGGTAAAGTGCCTATATAGTTTTATAGGGATAAAAGGGGAAGGGGAAAGATAAAGAAAAGCTACCCAGAACTGACATCATTATGTGATTTTGTACTTTTCAGGCATTCTTTTCCCAAAAAATTCTTAACTTTGCAACATAAACAAACCTAAATAATAAAATGAAGATTCATAACATACGCTTATTCAGAATCCTACTGTCGGCAGTTGTTCTATCTGCAATGACAGCTTTGGCCTATGCAGCACCATATAACATACGTGTGCTCAACACAATTAATCCGCCTGCATCAGTAGAACAAAAGTGCATGCTCATCGACAGTCAGGGACTACTGTGGATGGGCACAAACTCAGGCATCAAGTCATACGACGGCTACAGATTCACCTCCTACCGCAGCGACGCGCAGACTCCCAACATCCTGCCCAACAACTCCGTGCTGTCGATGACAGAGGACAAAAACAACTGCCTGTGGATAGGCACACGCAACGGATTGGTGCGCATGGACAAGAAGAGCGGACGATTCACCACGTTTCACCTTAAAGGCGAGCGTGCGCGCGAGGTTTACGCTCTATTCACTTCAAGCGACGGAACCGTGTGGATTGGCACCGACGAGGGAGCAACAAGCTACAATCCTAACACGCAACAGTTCAAATACTACAACAGGAGCAACACCACTGTAGTCGAGACTAATGGCAAACGCCACCCCTTGGACTACATCAACGCAAAATCGTTTGCCGAGGACAAGCATGGCATCATCTATATCGGCACTTGGTCGAAGAGCCTTTTCCGTCTCGACCGCAGCAGAAAACTGATGTACAAGTATGATTTGCCATCGTCCGACTACACCTACATGGTTATGCTCGACCCGCACGGCAGACTGTGGCTTAACACATGGGGAGGAGGCATAAAATGCCTTACCAATCCACTGAACTTCAAGAATCCTGGATACATCGACTTGTACAACGGCGACCAAAACACGGGTATCAACTACCGCATCATACACGACCCCGTGACTCACACCATCTGGACATGCTCAAGATATGGAATTGGCATGCTCGACGAGAAGAACATCAAGGCAGGATTCACCTACTACAGCAATATTGGCGATGCCGACTATAGCTACACCCTGCGCAATGTAAACGACATCTGTACGGATGGGAAGGGAAACATCTGGGCTCAGACCTTCACCAACGGCATTTACCATATCAACACCATGCCGTCGATTTTCAACAAGATGCAGATTCTGCCACAAGGCGCTATAGCCAACCGTGTGAAGTCGGTTTACTCGAAAGACGGAAAGAACTTCTGGCTTACGCTTGCACCATCGGGACTTGCCATGTACAACACAGAGACAGGACGGACGTTGGTGAACAACGAGATACCAGGAATGGCTTCGTTGCAATATTCAGCACTCATAACCCACATGTCGTCGATAGCCGAGGGTGCCGACGGCAGCATCTGGCTTGCAAACAATAGCCATGGCGTGGTAGTGATGAAGGACGGAAAGCCAACAATATACAACAACGGAAACTGCCAATTCGTAAAGGACAACTTCGTGAAGGCCTTGCGCCGCTCACGCTCGGGAATCATGTTCGTTGGCGAACGCCACCACCTCAACTGGCTCACTCCGCAAGGCAAGACTCACAGCCTGAAAGAAGACCTCGACGTGGTGAACATCAGCGAGGACCATAACGGCAACATCTGGGTTACTACAGAAAACAAGGGAATACTACGACTGAAAGGCAACTTCAACCAGCCGGCTTCGCTGCAAAAGGAATACTTCAACCCTGAACACCACAACTATGCAGTAAATGACGCCATATATGTATGCGAGGACTCCAAACACCGCATTTGGGCAACATCCAACAGCGGCGGACTGTTCCGTCTCGACACCCAGAACAACTCGTTCGAGAATATGAACGAGGAACTGCACTGGGATTTCGACAGAATATTCTCCATACAGGAAGATCCATAACACCGCCTGTGGCTTACTGCCGACGATGCTCTTATATGCCTCTCATTTGACCAAAAGGGCAAGGCACAATACACCACCTTCACATCCGAGAACGGACTTGGCGACATGGTGTTCATGCCAAGCTCTTGCTTCAGATGGGGCAACTATCTTTACTTTGGAGCAGGACGCAACCTTATCGGTGTGAATACTGCCAACATGCAGGGTGGAGAGAAAATGCCGGTTGCAAAAATAATGGTCACAGACATCATCATGGATGGGAAACGATATGTTGAACTTGACTCTGCAATGCAAAGGCGACTGGGAGAGACCACACCACAATACTCCCGCAACATTACCATCCCCGCATCTGTGAGCAAGTTTGCCGTGGAGTTTGCCCTGCTCAGCTATGTCAACACGAGCCTGTGCAAATATGCCTACTTCCTTGAAGGCTACGACCATGAGTGGCACTATGTAGACGCCGACGTGCGACAGGCTTCGTTCGAGAACATTCCATCTGGCAAATACAAGCTGCACCTCAAGGCTGCCGACAGCAACGGACGATGGGCAGAAATGCCCTACTCCATCACCATACGAGTGTTGCCGCCTTGGTATGCCTCGCCATGGGCCTACCTTATATATATATGTATGATTATCGGCGGTATCTACGGTGCCATGATATGGTATCGCGAACGTCTGCGCACAAAGAACCGACTGCAGATGGCCGTGGTGTTCACCAACATCACCCATGAGCTGCTCACTCCGCTAACGGTAATCTCGGCTTCAGCCGACAGCATAGAGAACGAACACCCTGAACTGAAGGACCACACATCGCTCATACACAACAACATCAACCGACTCACGCGTATGCTGAGACAGATTCTTGAAGTGCGCAAGGCACAGGCAGGCAAACTGCAGCTTAAAGTGAGCGAGGGAAAGTTGGGCGAGTTCTGCCAGGAAACTTGCCAGAGCATCATGCCAATATTCGACAACAAGCAGCTCACATTCCATCAGAACATCAACTGCCTTGGCACCCACGCGTGGTTTGATGGCGACAAGATTGAGAAAATCATCTATAATCTACTGTCAAATGCCGTGAAATACTCCAACGAGGGCGGCAGCGTGACCATAAATGTGGACATCGAAGGCAAGCAGGCCACTATTGTAGTGGCTGATACAGGCATTGGCATCTCAAAGGACAAGATGAAGCATCTCTACTCGAGATTCCTCGATGGCGACTACCGACGCATGAACACTATGGGCACGGGCATCGGACTGTCGTTGGTGCGCGACCTCGTGAAGCTGCACCATGGCTCTATCAACTGCGAGAGCGAAGAGGGCAAGGGTACCACTTTCACCATAACCCTGCCTATCGACCAAGAGAGCTACACTGAGGACGAAATGGTGAAGAAGACAACCGACATCACCATAGCCCCTACAGCCATGTCGCCACAAGCTGCCCAGGCAGCATCGGCAGCGTCGGCAGCGTCGCCTACCGACCAAAACAAGACGTCGGTAGCTTCAAATGACACATCCAACAAGCCTGCTTCTCAAGAGCCTGCCGAAGAAAAGGAATATTCAATCCTGCTCGTGGAGGACAACACCGAATTGCTGCAAGTGATGTCGTCGTTGCTCTCGCCTTATTTCAAAGTAAAGACGGCGACAAACGGCGAACGCGCGCAACGAATCATCGAGAAAACGGCATTGGACGTGGTGGTGACCGACGTGATGATGCCTGTTATGAACGGCATAGAACTGACACGATGGATAAAAGAGAGCGAGGATTTCGCACAGTTGCCCGTTGTGATGCTCACAGCCAAGACCCAGGACGACGACCGCAACGAGGGCTACAGGGCTGGTGCCGACGCCTATCTCACAAAACCATTCAATCTGGAAGACTTGCGCCTGCGCATTATGAACATCATACACAACCGTGAGCGAATACGTCAGCGATTCCAGCAACAGACAGAATTCAATGTAGAGGAACAGCACTATAGCAGTCCGGAGAAAATCTTCGTGGAGAATGTCGTTGCCAAGATTATGGAACACATCACCGACAGCGACTACGGACGCGAACAGCTTGCAGCAGACCTCTGCATCAGTTCGTCATCACTCTACAACAAACTTAGGGCTATAACCGGACAGAACATCACATCCTTCATCAGCTCTATACGACTGAAAGAGGCGTGCCGAATACTACGCCAGCAGCCGGACATCCGCATCAACGAGCTTGCCTACCGTGTGGGATTCTCCACCCCACGCTACTTCTCGCAATGCTTCAAGAAGGAGTTTGGCATGGTGGTGAAGGAATATGTGGAGAAGCAAAAACAAGAATAAGGCTTCGACATATATAAACCCATAGACAACACAAAAAAAACATTGGCGCATAATTGAATTCTCTTTTGAGAACCAATATGCGCCAATGTATTTTTTATAAATGATAAAGAAGATCCGTGTATAAAACCGTCAATGACGATACAAATTCGTCTTTTAGTGTAAAAATAACAATAAATGCCTTTTATTTCACATTATACATAATACCAATACCATTATTTCTCCTTAACTTTGCAACGAAATTACAAATAAACCGAATAACAATAAAAAACGCATGAAAATTTCTTTAAGAAACTCTCTCGCAGTTTTGCTCCTCGCAGCCGCATCCACAGGTGCGCTTGCCGAGCAGAACAAAGTAGTATCTCCAGACGGACGACTCGTTGTAAACGTGGAAGACCATACCCCAATTCGGGATAAAATAGCGATTAGTTGCATGTTAAGACAGATACATGAATTCTCTTCCCATGCCATCA
>CAKQFF010000121.1 GCA_934230685.1 uncultured Prevotella sp.
CGCAAGCAGTCGTTGCGCCCGGCAGAAGTTAAACATGTATTTGTTTCTTGACTGCGATGCAAAGTTACTACTACAAACAAGCGAAAGCAAGTAAGAAAACACTTCTATAATTTCTTCTTTCTTTCACATTAAAAATCAAATAATTACCAACTTAAAAAGAAAGCATTATGGACATCAATATCAAAGGGAATCCTGGTACAGGCAACACGTTTCAGGAGGTACATATAGGCACTGTGCAAAACTACAACCCCAACGCCACCACCGTCATCAACTATAATTATGGTGACAAGCCAAAGGCTACTTTCGCTCCAGATAAGACAATGCAACAGGCAGAGCGTGAACAGCGCAAGGCTGAGATAATGGAATATGTGATGAGAATAAAGTGTCATGTAGCAAACAACTGGCGCAACCGCTATGAGAGTATATGGCGCAACATTCTCTCCCTGCCAGAAGTAGAAGCCTTGGTATATGAGTCAGGCAAGCAAAAGGACACCACCTTCAACCGCAACCTCATTGCCAACATAATATATATAATGTGTGACGGTGGAGTATTCGCCACCGACAACGCCACAACCCTTGCCGAGTGTCTTGAAGGCGACAAAGACCATTCCGTGCGTGCCAAACTGCGTCAGAACCCCGATGACAAAACCTTGGAGCGACATGTGAAGGCATTGTTGCAGTAACTTAAATTGTATGTCCTTGAATCAACAAAACTTCTACGGCCTTGTAAGGAAAAGCAAGTTCAACTCTCTGCTTTACAAGTTCTTCACTGAAAACCAAGACATAATTCTTGGCACAGACAATGCCGACACGCTTGCTATTATGTATGAATCCTACCGTATAGGTGTTGGTTTATTGTCCTTAGAGGTATCAGAAAGCTGTGTTCAAACTTATATAGACTACATATACAAAGAATATGCTGACTATCCAAAGACAATTATAGCTATCGTATGGGTTTTGTTGTCTGCTCACAAAGAATCCCATCAGTGTCTACGGCCTACCATCCGATCACTTGGCAACGAACTGAAAGATTACAAGTCGTTCCATCTTTGGAAACGTTTTTTGTCTGCCGTCAATGCAATGGCAGTGTATTCTGAACTTAAAATCTCAGTATATAATCCGATTGTTGTCAGCAAAGCAGAAACAGCCAAAGAATCTATGCAGCAAGCCCGACAGGCTGTTGTCATGAACGAAGGACATGGAGAGTGTGCAATTCACCAAACATTAGTCTTTCCTAACGTAAACCAGTTCAACAACAATCCTGCAAAGGTCATCAATTATAATAAGGAGAAATAATATATGTTTTTCACGACACCTTTTCCAATAATATCTCCGAGAATGAAGAACTATCAGGTTTTGTCCAGTTTTCTTTCCGTAGGAGGTTGCAAACTTGACTGGTTGCGTATCGCCACTCAGTTGAAGAATTGTGGCAATGCAAACCTTATCCTTTCGTCAACAGATGATATTGCTTGCCACCAACATGCCATTGATCGTGTTATATGGGGTAACGCCATGCCTTTGTCCATCAAGAGTTTGGGCAATGGTGCCAATTGCTACTTTTTCAAACCTGAATCTCTTGACAATGAGATACATTGGATTATAACTGGACTCCGCAGATACAAGAGCCAAATAAGGCAGTTTGTACAGATGCGTGATGCTGTCGAGCGTCACATTCTGCTTGGAGAATACGATGCCGCAAATGAAATTCTTGAGGAGTCGTTGCGCAAGATAGGCTATACGGTCTGGTATTATGAGATGAAGTTTGTCATCTATGGCTATCAGGACAACCTCACTGCGGTACTCACGCTTTTGAGTAATGTCAACAAAGAGAAGAAAAACGACAAATGCGGAGTCATTAGCGAATTGCTCAACAGTCTTGCTAACCGCAGTTTGCGCAATTCATCCGCCATAGAGTATGACAATAACCTCATATCCCGGTACAAGCGCAACCGCAACGACTTTCAGAACGACCGCTACAACTATTTTCTTTTCCGTCTAAACTTCTATCAGCACTACGACATCGACGACCTCTCTGTTACGCTCGTCATGGAATCGCTAAACTCTGCTATCGACCGTTACAACCTTCTGCTCTATGTCCTGCGCTCATATATAATAAGGCAGCCAGAGTGTCTTCCCAGTATATTGAGATTTGCAGGAAGATTGTATCGCCTGTCAGGCGACAGTCAACTGTTTCCTTTTCTTGCCATTAATAATATGTATAATCTGCCCGAATCCTATTATTCCAAGGAATTTATCCAGATTCTCGACTATTATTACACAGGCAAGTATGAGGCCACAATCTTCGCGTGCTGCGATTATCTGAAAAGAGACCCTTCTAATTTTGATATCGTAAAACTCTATAGCCGTTCTTTACTCTTTTTGCACAGCGGATTCCGATATATAGACGGCAACAGCGACAGCCTTCTTAATGCCGTGGCATTCAATGTGTATCGCGTAATGACCGAGAAAGACAACGACCAGTACAAGGACAATCTCTACAAGCTAAGCAAGAACCTTTACGGATTCCGTATAGCTGCAGGACTCGACTATTTCATTCGTGAAGAGCGCAACATCAATCGCATTGAGACATTGCGTTTCCTTTCCATGACATGTTTCGACCCTTATTTCTGCGCTTTGTTCCAAGACGATGACGCGAGACTTCAATATATAGAAGAAGCATTGAAGGTTATGCCACAGTCAAAGGCTCTGCAGTATCAACGCCAGAGACTGTTGAAAGAAGTCATTAAGGACACCTCCATCGTGCCATACATTCGCGACATCGACAATGCGAAGATTCTGTTTGAGAATGGCATGTACGAGGAGGCCATTGCAAAATGGCAGACTATTCTCAACGACAATCAAGACATCACACCTACAGTACAGACAGCCGTCGACTATATCTTTCGCTCGTATTTGGAACTTGGCATAGACTATCGCCAGAAAGCTGTGCGCTTCTATGTCGACAAATACATGGACAACAAGGCATTTGTCTCCAAGATAGACACCCGACAGTTTCTTGACGACATAAAGAAACAGCGCTATGACGGCATTCGCAGTAATATAGACTTTCTGTTGTTCATATTCCTCAATGCCGAGAAATATCCGCAGAAGCAGTTCGTTCTGGAAAGATATTGCAAGTATGAGTATGTAAATTATCCGTCTGAATTGATAGAGGTGCTGAACGACAAGCCACTTGCCAAGGTAAAACTGTTCTTTTCCATTCTTCTGACCGACGACATTCTCTACCACCACTACAAACTGAAGAGCACGATGGACGTGCTGGAGGAAAAACTCAAAATCGTGGGATTCCTTCGCGCCAAGTTTCCTGAGGAGTGCCGCTATAATGCCATCTACACCGAACTTATGCATGAACTTATAGCCTATCGTGGCATGAAGAAACTCGACGATAGCAAGATATATGTCAATGAGGATGCTGTGGTGAAGTATGAACTTCAGGGCATTGGCGACCTGTACGACCGTTTTAAGAAACAGGCGGCGCTGACAGGCAAGGACAGAGTATACTATTTGGTTGCTGGTTTGGATTATTCAAGCAATGACAAGCCTGTGGACATGATAAAGAATGCCGCCACCTACTCAAGCAATGTTGTGGCAGAGGCGGCAACCCAACTTTTTGATGTCATTCGCCAGGCTTTCCTAAAGAGCCGTTTCGGCTTGGGAACATATCTCAGCACACGCATTCGCCACGGTGTTTTCGAGGGAGAATTGCGCTCTGGCTTGGCACGTCTCGACCTTGTTTACAACACCGAAGGCACTCTCTATATACCTACCCATGTATGGCAGCGCGACTTCAATCTTGACGCACAAAGCAACGACAAGCTCAACAAGTGCATCATAGACTTCTCCAAGAAGATAGACCATCTTATATCACAGTTTAAGGATACCGTCATACAGATACACATGGACGAGTCTGACCCTATAAAAGGCTATTTCGACTACGAGGTGTCTACAGATGACATTTGCAACCGGCTTCTTGACATAGAGTCCAAAACGGTGAATGCGGAGGATTTCTGCCGTATGGTGATGAAATATCTGTGGGAGATAACAGAGCAACGCCTTGAGACCATACGCAATGAGGTTAAGAATGGACTGGCTCCAAGAATGTTCGCACTGCTTACAGAATTTGAAGCCTCCATACAGCCGCTTTCAAACATCCCCGAACTCTACAAGCAACTCAATTCCACCATCAACAAGGCGCGTGAAGAACTGACAGCCAAATTGGCTAAGGTTGAGAAGTGGTTCTATCGACAAGAAACAAAATACGACGATTTCCTGCTCGACAACCACATGCAGATGGCTATGGAGTCGGCGGTGAAATACAATTCCGACCTTGACGACAAGGACAACGATCTCTCTCTTGACATCAAACTCCATATCCGTTCGGAATACAGTGCCTCCATGTTCGACCTCTTCACCATCTTCTTCAGCAATATGCTGAAATACTGCAAGAAAGAGCATGCCTTCACTTTCGGCATATCATCAAGGATAAAAGACGGACATATACTCCATTTGAGCCTTGTCAATGACTTGCCAGACGAAACCGACGAGGAGGCGTTGAACAATACTTTCCGTGAACGTCTGCAAGACCTGCACCGTTTGCAAAAGGAGAAAGGCAGCGGACTTGTAAAGGCCATGAACATTCTCAAGTTCGAGTTTGGCGACCAAGACAATTATTTCACCATCAAGGCACACGATGGCAGATGTCTCACCGACATATACTTCAATCTTGCCGACATGCTCGTAGACAGCTCTCAGTTGTACAACCTTCCCACAAACATAAGTTATGAGTAAAAGAATACTTCTTGTTGAGGATTACGAGGAAAAGGCGAAAGACATCAGAAAATTCATACAAGAGAAGTTTCCTTCAGTCAAGTTATGCAACTGCTCGTCCTACAACTCTGCGCAAGAGATGATATTCGAGGCGGAACAAGAATACGACCTCATTCTTCTTGACATGTCAATGAGCACTTTCGACCTCAACGATGATGCCAGTGGCGGACTGCCCGAGCCAGCCGCCGGGCAGAACATTCTTGAGGGGATGTATCTGCGCAATATATCCACTCCTGTCATTGTCGTGACAATGTATAATGTGTTCGGACGCAAGGAACTTGCCACCTTCGACAAGGAACTCAAAGAGCAATACCCAGAGAACTATCGTTCCTATGTGTTCTATTCAGCCCAAAAGGGAGACTGGCGCAGCAAACTCGAACAGCAAATAAAAAGCATTTTTCAATGATAGACATTCTTATAATGGACGATTCCGACCAAAAGGTCGGCGAATTGCGACAGGTGGTGACGACAGTCCTTCCTGATGGTGAGGTCAATATCGACACGGCACCCAATATATTTGAGGGGCGCACACTTATGCAAGCCCGTCAATACGACCTGCTTGTGCTCGACATGGTAATGCCAAACCATGTTGACGAGGAACAGTCGCACACGGCTGGGGCTGAATATCTTGATGAGATATACCAAAACCAGAGCATCAAGAC
>CAKQFF010000122.1 GCA_934230685.1 uncultured Prevotella sp.
TTTGTAATGGCTGACAAGAGCCCATAAAAGTTTTAGACGACCCATTATTACTTAATTTGAGTGCAAACTTACTCATAATTTTTCGTATTCATACACGAAAATCGATTTTTTTATAGTAAGTTTGCAGTTGAATACTCATTACATACATTATAATATTATGGGAGAATATATAGTTTCAGCACGAAAATACCGTCCGGCATCGTTTGACTCAGTGGTTGGACAGACCGCTCTCACCACGACACTACGCAATGCCGTGAAGAGTGGCAAGCTGGCTCATGCCTACCTATTCTGCGGTCCGCGAGGCGTAGGCAAGACCACATGCGCCCGCATATTTGCAAAGGCTATCAACTGCATGCATCCCACACCCGAGGGAGAGGCATGCGGCGAATGCGAGAGCTGCAAGGCTTTTGCCGAACAGCGTTCATACAACATCTTCGAGCTTGACGCCGCGAGCAACAACTCCGTGGAGCATATCAAGTCGCTTATGGAACAGACTCGCATACCGCCGCAGGTAGGCAAGTACAAGGTGTTTATTATCGATGAGGTTCACATGCTTTCGCAGGCTGCCTTCAACGCCTTCCTCAAGACTCTTGAGGAGCCGCCAGCTCATGTCATCTTCATACTCGCCACCACCGAGAAGCACAAGATATTGCCTACTATTCTGTCGCGTTGCCAAATCTACGACTTCGAACGCATGACCGTAGAGAATACCATCGCCCACCTTAAGCATGTTGCCCAGAAGGAAGGTATCACCTACGAGGACGAGGCTTTGGCTGTGATTGCCGAGAAGGCCGACGGTGGCATGCGCGACGCTCTCTCGATATTCGACCAGGCTGCAAGCTTCTGCCAGGGCAACATCACGTATGCCAAGGTGATTGAAGACCTCAACGAGCTTGATGCCGACAACTATTTCCGCATCATTGAACTCGCTTTGGAGAACAAGGTGAGCGACATAATGGTGCTTCTCAATTCTATCATCGAGAAGGGTTTCGACGGTGGCAACCTCATCAACGGCTTGGCTTCACACGTGCGCAACGTGCTTATGGCTAAGGATGCTGCCACTCTGCCACTGCTCGAAGTGAGCCAACAGCAGCGCGAGAAATATGCCGAACAGGCAAGACGCTGCCCTACCAGATTCCTGTATACAGCCTTGAAACTGATGAACCAGTGTGATCTGAACTACCGACAGAGCAGCAACAAGCGCCTGCTTGTGGAGCTTACGCTTATTCAAGTGGCGCAGATAACCCAACCTGAAGACGCTTCCGACAGTGCGGGGCGTAGCCCCAAACGACTGAAATCCCTGTTTAAATACATCATTACATCCCGGAACACGGCGGCTCAGCAGGTGGCTGCCCCGGGCAACACTCTTAGTCGTGCCTCAAGACAAAAGGAAGACACGGCTACCGTTGACGCGCATAATGGCGACACAGCGGCTATCGCTGCTGCTATGGACGGAGCTACATCAAAGATGACAGCCGCTCAAACGCCCCACTCCACAGTTTCGGCAACCACCGCAACAGCTACAGCAACTGCTCCTAAACGTCCTGCACTTAAACTGTCGGGACTTGGCATCACCTTCCAAAGCCTGCAACAAAAGCAGCAGACAGAGGTGAAAAAAGAGGCTGAGGTCACCAACAAGGAGGAGAATGAGGAGTTCACGCAGGACATGCTCGACCTGCAATGGCTGTCGATGTGCAACCGTATGCCACAGAAGATGATTGCCCTTGCATCAAGAATGAAGAATATGAAGCCACGCATTGCCGATTTCCCCAACATAGAAATTGTGGTCGACAACCAAATGCTTCTCGACCAGGTGGCTAACATCAAGGGTCGCATACGCGCCACACTCGCCAAGGCTCTGCACAATGGCAATGTGAACATCTCGCTGCGACTTGCCGAAGCCGAGGAGATAAGCCGACGGATGACCAAGAAAGAGGTGTTCGACGAACTGATGAAACAGAAGGAAGTAAAAGCGTTTGTGGAATCAATGGGTCTTGAACTTACATAATAACTATTAAAACATATTCAAAAAAACGTAATCTATGAAGAAGTTATTCACTTCTGTGCTACTCGCACTATCGTTGTCTGTACCCACATTGCAGGCACAAACCGGCTATCAGCCCACCAAAGAGAACCTTGAGGCTCGCCAGCATTTCCAGGACAACAAGTTCGGTATCTTCCTACATTGGGGATTATACAGCATGCTTGCCACTGGCGAATGGACTATGACCAACAAGGACATCAACTACAAGGAGTACGCCAAGCTTGCCGGTGGCTTCTATCCCTCGCGCTTCAATGCCAAGGAATGGGTGTCGGCCATCAAGGCTTCGGGGGCTAAGTACATCTGCTTTACCACTCGCCACCACGAGGGTTTCTCGATGTTCCACACTAAGTATTCCGACTACAACATCATTGATGCCACTCCCTTCAAGCGCGACATAGTGAAGGAGCTTGCCGACGAATGCCACCGTCAGGGCATCGACATACACTTCTACTATTCGCATATCGACTGGCAGCGCGAAGATGCCCCGTTAGGACGCACCGGTCTTGGCACTGGCCGACCAAAGGAAGCACAGAACTGGGACTCTTACTATAAGTTCATGAACAACCAGCTCACCGAACTTCTCACCAACTACGGCAAGGTGGGAGCTATATGGTTTGACGGTTGGTGGGACCAGGACATCAATCCTTCCTTCGACTGGCGATTGCCTGAACAGTATGCCCTTATCCACAAACTGCAGCCAGCTTGCCTTATTGGCAACAACCATCACCAGACTCCATTCGAGGGTGAGGACTTCCAAATGTTCGAGCGTGACCTGCCTGGTGAGAACACAGCCGGACTCTCAGGACAGAAGATAAGCCAACTCCCGCTTGAGACATGCGAGACAATGAACGGTATGTGGGGATATAGAATCACCGACCAGAACTATAAGTCAACACGCACTCTCATACATTATCTCGTTAAAGCGGCAGGTCGCAACGCCAATCTCCTTATGAACATTGGCCCGCAACCCGACGGTTGTCTGCCAGCAATCGCTGTGGAGAGAATGAAAGAAATGGGTGAATGGATGAAGACATACGGCGAAACAATCTATGGCACCCGTGGTGGAATGGTTGCTCCTCACGACTGGGGTGTCACCACCGAGAAGAACAACCTCATGTATGTGCATATTCTCAACCTTCAGGACAAGTCGCTCTTCCTGCCTTTGGAAGGCAGAAACGTGAAGAAGGCTATTGACTTTGTATCACGCAAGGCTGTGAAATTCCAGAAGTGTCAAGGTGGCATAGTGCTTAGCCTTGATGCAGTGCCTACGGATGTAGACAAGGTTGTGGAGCTACAGTTCTAAAAAACAAGTTAAGGAGTAAAGGAGTCTGGAGTTAAGCCATTAGTCTGTTTGCAGACTTTATGTCAATAAAAAACATATGGCTTAACTCCTGACTCCTTTACTCCTTAATTCCTGTGCCCCCTTAACACCTATTTGTCCAACAGGAACGGTCGATTGTTCCTATTGACAATAGTATAGGTATAATTCTGATTAAACCTATTTGTAAAAATCACTTTTATAGTGCGGTATTTCTTCGACGTTGGCTTTGCGCGGAACAGATGTTGTGTCTTGGCAAGCTGATGAGGTCGTGGCTTCGTTAGCAGAAAAGCCTCATCATTGTCAGTAAACTGCTGCATGCGTCCCATATACCTGCCATCCTCATACCACACCACGCGGCAATGCGGATCCCATTCCCATACGTTTGCCACCACATAGTCTTTCTGTGTGCGAAACTCCCCAGGCTTGTACACACGCATCTGCACCATAACCCTTGAGTTAGTGGGGCGATATTGCCATTTCATCTCTGTGCCGTCGACAGTAGCCACCATATAACCATTGGGAGCTCCGTCGCGGTTGAGGTTGCTTGTCCACCATGCGCCACAGGCAGCTGCTATATTGTGCTGATAGAGATGGGGAGTCACCTCCACATTCTCAAAGAAATGTGTATGTCCGGCAAACACGTGGCATTCGTAAGGCGCAAGCACTTCGGCAAGCTTATCGGCATTCTCTATGTTGTCGATGGTTTCCATGGAGTTCCAAGCCGGGGCATGCATGTTGAATATCACCATCACGTCCTTTGGCACATAACTCAAGTCGCGCTCAAGCCATCGCATGTCCTCCTCGGTTATCTCCTCCTCATACTTGCAGTTGCCGCGATAGTTGATGCTCTTCATCGTTATCACATGACACTTGCCAATGTTGAACGAATAGTTCACCGGGCCGAAATACCGTCCAAACATGCGCTCGGCATAGTTCTCTACCCCAAGCTCCGAGTTGTGCAGGTCGGCATACGCCTTCTGGAAGTCGTGGTTGCCTATACACTGGAAGAAAGTCATGCGCTTGCTGCGTATCGACTGCTTATACTGCGCATATAAGTTCATGTTGTCGAACACCACATCTCCCAACGACATGCCTATCACCTCGCCCGTCTTGCGCAACATACTTGCCGTGTGCATAATGCTTGGCACGGTCTCGTTGCGCCAACGTCGCATGTCATGGGCATTGATAATCTGAGGGTCGCTCACGGCTATATAGTGAAACTTATCTATCACCGTATCGCGCTTGTGCAGCACGAAGTCAGCCTTCGGACTCTCTGCCATGGCCTCAGCTACTGGCTTATAGAATCCTGCGGCTATGCCGTCTTCCTGCGGCAACTTATATTCGCGAGGAGTGGATATCACCACAAACTTGCTGACAGCAGTGTCGGTAGCCAACTGCCACATGCCTTTCTTGTCGGTGCGGCAGAACTCACGTCCGTTGTTCACAACAACTCCGGCAATACCTTTGCCCTCGTCATCCATTACATAGCCTTTCAGCAGCAAACCCTTATCAATGGGTTTGCCGCTGACAAGTCCCACAAACAATACTAATCCAAGGAAGACCCTTATGCTCATAAGCAATATCTTTTTAGTCTTCACAAAGATATCCAACTTATGTTTCATGATTATTGCTTGTCTATGTCATTATTTTGTCATATTGGCTATAGTGGCTATCATAGCCGCTATCGACGACATGCTCGAGCCAAGGCTCATAGTCTCAGCCACGCTCATCTTGCGCTTCAGCTTGGCAGGAATAACGATTTCGCATCCCGGCTGCACCTTCGCACCCTTGCTCAGCTTTGCCACCTTGCCGTTCATATATATTATGTAGCCACGGCTCTTCACTGCGTCGCTCGCATAGCCGCCAGCCTGGTCTATATAGTAGGATGCACGCTTGCCCTTCTCAAAGGCTATGGTGTTGGCATACATCACAGCTCCGTTCACCTTTACAGTTCCGTTGTACTGCGGCACAACAAGTTTATCGCCCTCTCTCAACACCATATCGGCGTCCGAACCAGGGTTCTTGATAGCAGCCTCAAGATCGATACCCACCGGATACTCATCAGGCACCATAAACTGTGATACATTGGAATTCTTTGCTCCCTCT
>CAKQFF010000123.1 GCA_934230685.1 uncultured Prevotella sp.
TAGATAACGTCTCCCTTGCCATGCTGGCCGATGCCCCATCCGTCGAGGATCATCAATAATGCTTTCTTTGCCATAATGTTGTGTATGATAATATAAAATGTGTTTATTTCCTAACATGCAAAGTTACAATATTCGCTTTATATGACAAAATTAATATTGATGGATTTACCTAAATTTCAATTTAATAACTTCCTAAGTTTTGATATGCCAAGGTTTTTTAGTATGTTTGCACAAGAAAAACCAACAATCAGCATCAATCATTGATAATAATAATAACAAACATAAATAATAACAAATGAAACAAACTACATTTCTGCTGTCTGTGGCTGCTGCCCTTGTGCTCGCCACACCTGCTAATGCAGCAAACAGCAAAGCGTCGAAGAATTCGACGAAGGTTAATGCAAAACAAATCGCTGCCCAGTGTGAGGCAGGACTGAGTTCTATTACTGAGGATGCCGCACGTGCCCATGTGTATTTCCTTGCCGATGACCTCTTGGAGGGACGACGTGCGGGAGAGCGTGGCTCGCGCATTGCCAAGCAGTATATCATCTCGCAAATACGTCAGGCAGGACTGAAGCCTTTCCTTGGCGACTCTTACGAGCAGCCGTTTGAGGCATGTGCCGTGCAGAAGTTGAAGCGTGGCGTGAAGTATTTTGTTGAGGCAGACTCTATTGCCGAAATAAAGAAACAAGTGCATCGTACTATGAATTTGAGTAATGTGCTTGCTGTATTGCCTGGCAAGAAGACCGATGAAATGGTTGTTGTAGGTGCGCATCTCGACCATGAGGGTGTATACTCTGATATTGAAGGCGACAAGATATATAATGGAGCCGATGATAATGCTTCGGGTGTAGCTGCTGTTTTGCAGATTATGAAGGCTTTCGTGGCAAGTGGTGCGACACCAGAGCGTACTATTGTCTTTGCCTTCTGGGATGGCGAGGAGTTCGGTTTGCTTGGCTCGCGCTATTTCACACAGAACTATAAGGATATGTCGAAGGTGAAGGGTTATCTCAACTTCGATATGGTGGGCAGTGGAACCGACAGCCGCTACCTGATGTATTTCTTCACAGCGTCGCATCCCAAGATTGGCGACTGGCTCAAGGCCGACATGGCAAAGCATAATTTCTGCTTCGACCCCGACTATCGTGCATGGGATAATCCTATAGGAGGCAGCGACCAGGCTTCGTTCCATCTTAAGGGAGTGCCTATCGTGTGGTATCATACTGGCGGACAGCCCAACTATAACTTCCCGTCGGACGAGGCTTCAACAATCAACTATCCTAAGCTCACCGACATCACACGTGCCTCGTATCTCACTACATGGCATTTGGCTAATGAGGCAGAGTATTGATTGGAATAAAAATAATGAGGGTGTGTCAAAAGTCATAATCGATACACCCTCATTATTCTAATATATTAGTAAAGCAGCATCAATCCCGCAAACGCCGCCCAGCAAATCATGCATATTGGATTGATTTTCATGATTCTTGTTCCTATGAATGTGGCGGCAAATATAAACACACTTATCCAGAACTGCCAAGGATTCACGTTGATTGACGAGAAGTTCTCGCGGTTCATCATAAGCAAGGCTGCTGCCGCTATGAGTCCTACTATAGTTGGGCGCAGACCCGACATCACGTTCTGCATTTGCGGCGAGTTGATGTATCGCATAAACAGGCGGCAGATGAGAATCATGATTATGAACGAAGGGAGTATGAGGGCGAAGGTGGCTGTGGCACTGCCAAGAGTGCATAACCATTCGCTCATGCCTGCATTGTGTGCGGCTGTATATCCGCAGTAGGTGGCGGCATTCACTCCGATAGGTCCGGGAGTCATTTGGCTTAAAGCCACAATATTGGTGAACTCGGCCGACGACATCCAAGCTTGGTCGTAAACCAGTTCGCTTTGCAGGAGCGGTATCATGCTGTAGCCACCCCCGAAGCTGAAGAGTCCTATCTTGAAGAACGAGAAAAACAACTTAAGAAAAAGCATAATCTATTATTCTGTAGGTTTCACTAAGAGTCCGAAAAGATAGCCGCATGTTCCTGCTGCCACAAGCACATACACAGGATTGACGCCCAGCAGATAGATGAGCAAGGCGCACACTATGGGAATCCAAATGTTGGTCCATCCGATGCGGGCAGTACGTGCAAGACCGAACACTGGTGCGGCAATAAGTGCCACTACAGCCGGGCGAATGCCGTTGAATATAGATTTCACGACTTCATTGTCTTGAAACTTGTGGAAAAACATAGCCACGAGCAATATGATGAGGAATGACGGCAAGGCAACGCCGAGAGTAGTGCATATTGCGCCTGGAAGTTTTCTTAGTTTGTAGCCAACGAACACGCTTATATTCACAGCCAATGCGCCTGGGCATGTTTGTGCCACAGCGAGCAAGTCGACAAAATCCTTGCGGTTCATCCATTTGCGTCGGTCAACGATTTCGTTCTCAATGACAGGAATCATGGCATAGCCACCTCCCAGTGTGAAGAGACCTATCTTGAAGAATATGCGGAAGGCATTGACGTAGAAGTTTTGCATTTTCTGTTTTATTTGAAAAAAGGTGTTTCAAAAAGGAGTTATTCAATATTACTGTTAACTTCCCCTTTGAAACACCCTTCTTTTTTATTATAATCTATTTATTACTTGCCGAAGTTCTCAATCCACTTGCGTGCATTTACGAAAGCCTCGATCCACGGAGTAACGTCGTCCTGACGGTGGTCGGCTGGATACCAAGCGTTCTGCCATGGGAAGATGGCACGCTCCAAGTGGGGCATCATAGCCAAGTGGCGACCGTCTGCCGAGCAGATACCAGCCACGTTGTAGTCAGAACCGTTCGGGTTGCCTGGATATTCAGCATAGTTGTAGCGAGCCACAACATTATACTTGTCCTCTGACTCAGGCAATGAGAACTTGCCCTCGCCGTGAGCCACCCAGATGCCGAGCTTGTCGCCGCTGAGTGAAGAGAACATCACGCTGTTGTTCTGCGGAATCTCCAAGCCGAGGAATGTGCTCTCAAACTTGTGTGAGTTGTTGTGCAGCATGCGTGTGCGCTTCTCGTGCTCAGGGTTGATAAGGTTGAGCTCAACCATAAGCTGGCAACCGTTGCAGATACCGAGCGACAGAGTGTCCTTGCGAGCATAGAACTTGTCGAGAGCCTCCTTAGCCTTCGGGTTGAAGAGGAATGCGCCAGCCCAACCCTTAGCCGAACCAAGAACGTCGGAGTTAGAGAATCCACCACAGAACACAATCATGTTGACATCCTCAAGAGTCTCGCGACCAGTGATAAGGTCGGTCATCATAACGTCCTTAACATCGAAGCCAGCAAGATAGAGTGAGTAAGCCATCTCGCGCTCACCATTTGTACCCTTTTCACGGATGATGGCAGCCTTGATGCCTGATGCTGTGCGGCGATCGGCAGATATGCCGTAGCTCTCAAGAGAGCCCTTGAATGAGTCGTGGAACTTCATCTCCAATGGTTGTTTCTTGTAATTGTCGCGACGCTTAGCAGCACATCCGTTGAAGCTCTGGTCACGGTCGAGCAAGTAAGAAGTCTTATACCATGTATCGCGCAAAGCGTCGATATCGAAGGTATGAGTATACTCGTCCTTCTTGATAACGATGGTGCGCTCTGACGGAGTTGGATAACCAATCTTTGCGTAGCCTATACCGTTATCCTCCATATACTCCTTGAACTCATCCTTGTACTTATCCGAAACCTGAATAACAACACCTGGATTCTCAGCAAGCAACATCTTTATGATGTCGTTGCCTGCAAGATTATGGAGGTTGATGCTCATACCGCCTTCCTTGTTGGCGAAGCACATTTCAAGCAATGTAGTAATAAGACCACCTGCCGAGATGTCATGTCCTGCCATAATCCATCCCTTCTCTATCATGTCCTGAACTGCATTGAAACAGTCGGCAAAGTATTCTGGGTTCTTTACGGTAGGAACATCATCGCCCACGAAGCCAAGGCTCTGTGCGAAAGCGCTACCACCAAGACGCTGCTCGTCGAATGAGAAGTCAATATGATAGAGTGAAGAGTTCTTGTCGTTCACGAGAACTGGCGAAACAACCTTACGGATGTCTGAAACCTCGCCACCTGCGCTTACGATAACGGTTCCCGGAGATATAATCTTCTCGCCGTTAGGATACTGCTGGCTCAACGACAGAGAGTCCTTACCGGTAGGAACATTTACCTTCAATGCCAAACAGAACTCGCTTAATGCCTTAACAGCACTATATAGACGAGCATCCTCGCCCTTCTGCGAGCGGCAAGGCCACATCCAGTTGGCCGAGAGCGAAAGGCTGTTCATGCCATCAGCCAAAGGAGCCCAAACGATGTTGGTAAGGGCCTCGGCTACAGAAAGTACAGATCCTGCCTCTGGTGAAGCCAAACCTGCCTGAGGAGCATGTCCAAGAGCAGTAGCAATACCCTTTTTACCACGGTAGTCGAGGGCAACAACACCACAGTCGGAAAGTGGCAACTGTATCTCGCCTTGGCACTGCTGGCGTGCTATCTTACCAGTTACCGAGCGGTCAACCTTATTTGTCAACCAATCCTTACATGCCACAGCCTCAAGCTGCAATACACGACTTACATATTTGTCAAGAACGTCGTCCTTGCCATTCTCCGAAGTTTCCTCATGAGTATATTCAGCATCCTTGTAGTGACGCTCTACGGTCTCGTCGCGCATAATGGTCTTTGGTGAGTGACCGAACATCTGAGCAACGTCGAGGTCGAAAGGCTTAACTCCGTCGCCCTGCTTGAATGAGAAGTGGGCGTCGCCAGTTGTCTCGCCTACTACATACAGCGGAGCACGCTCGCGCTCTGCGATGCGGCGCACGTGGTCGATGTGCTTCTCGTCGATGAGCAAGCCCATACGCTCCTGGCTCTCGTTGGCAATGATTTCCTTTGCCGAGAGAGTCTTGTCGCCGATAGGCAACTTAGTCATGTCGATCTCACCGCCACACTCCTCAACAAGCTCCGAGAGACAGTTGAGGTGACCTGCTGAACCGTGGTCGTGGATACTAACTACAGGGTTGACATCTTCCTCGCAAAGAGCGCGAACCAGGTTGTATGCACGCTTCTGCATCTCTGGGTTGGCACGCTGAACAGCGTTAAGCTCGATGCCGTTGGAATAGCGGCCAGTGTCTACTGATGATACAGAGCCACCGCCAAGACCGATGCGATAGTTGTCGCCACCTACAACAACAACCTTGTTGCCCTTCTGTGGTTCCTTCTTGAGGCAGTCGCGCTTGGTGCCGTAGCCTACACCACCTGCAAGCATGATAACCTTGTCGTAAGCATACTTCTCCTCGCCCTCCTGGTGCTCGAATGTAAGCACCGAACCGGTGATAAGCGGCTGGCCAAACTTGTTGCCGAAGTCGGAAGCACCGTTAGAAGCCTTAATAAGAATCTGCTCAGGTGTCTGATACAACCACTTACGAACGGGCATGATG
>CAKQFF010000124.1 GCA_934230685.1 uncultured Prevotella sp.
GAGGTTAACCCCACATATGCCACAGTACAGATAGCAGGACTGACTGAGGAAGTACAGAACCTCTTCAATGCCCTCAACTCTTTCGGATGTCTGCTGCAATACTCACGCTCGGGCCGTATTGCCGTGACACGTAGCATGGACGAGCCTGTGTCGGAGTATCTGCATAAGAATAAGAATATGTAATAAAAAGCCCCTCCCCAGTAAGGAGGGGCTTAAAATTAAAACTATGAATCTACTAAGCAAAATCGGAAGCTACGACTTCCTCGTGGAACCATTCCACTGTGATTTCTCCAACCACATCTTTATCGGACACTTGGGCAATCATCTGCTCAATGCCGCCGACTTCCACTCCAACGAGCGAGGCTACGGCATGGACTATCTCAACACCGTGCACAAGACGTGGGTGCTATCGCGCTTCGTGATGGAGATGAACGAGATGCCCGAAGCCTACGACCGCATCACCATCGACACATGGGTGGAGAACGTCATGAAGTTCTTCACAAGTCGCAATTACGCCATCCGCAACAAGGAGGGCAAGGTGTATGGCTACGGACGCAGTATCTGGGCAATGATTGATACCGACTCGCGTCAGCCCGTAGACATTCTGCAGGAGCGCGACGGACTCATCACAAAGTATATCGAAACCGCGAAGGAGTGCCCCATCGAGCCTTTCAAGCGTGTCAAGGTGGCTAAGACTGCCGACTGCATACACCACGTGGAGACTCACTACAGCGACGTAGACGTGAACGGCCACATCAACTCCGTGAAGTATATAGAGCACATCCTCGACATGTGGACCGTCGAATGGTATAAGACCCATCGTCTGAAGCGCCTCGACATAGCCTATGTAGCCGAATCGTACTTCGGCGATACGCTCCACTTCTCAGTAGAGCGACGCTCCGACGAAGAGTGCGACATATTGGTGCAGAAAACTTCCGACGACAGTCCCGAAATGAAGGAAGTGTGCCGATGCAAACTTACATTTGCCAAGAAGGGATAAATGAGACTGATTATATAATATATAAGACTAGGTTGTTTAATATATATTATTTGGCTTTTTGATATTATATTACTTGTTAGCTTAGTATTATAATGTCTTTTATTGCTGTCTGGTATGGATGATTTTTACCAGATAGCAATAATTTTTTTCTAAATTCATTATATGTATTTAGAGCCTTTGCAGATGATCAAGAACTATTGCTTGATGTCTCTGTAATTGGAATGGCGTTTCAGACTCCGTTCCTGTCTCGGATTATATCTTGCATTATCTAAAAATTTTGCTTTTTGGATTTATTGTTGTAGATTTGCGGTGAAATATGTTTTAACTAATATATGTGATTATGTCAAAGATTAAAGAAAACGGCATACTCTCCGGTCACACCGGGAGGTTTGTGTATAGAGAATTGAATGGTAAGCAGGTGGTGCAGTCAATGCCAGCACATTATCGTGATGCAAATACCGATGCGCAAAAGAAGCAGAGAAGCGGCATGAGAAACATTCTTGCTTACTACCGTTTGTTGAAGGATGTGATAGTGGAACAGTTTGAAGATTCTGCAGGTGTCAGGAAGTCTCCCTATCATAGTTTTCTTCATCACAACATATTGTTGTCTCCAGTTGAGTTGCCTCAGTCCGACTACAACAAAGGTCTTAGTGTTCTTGCTCCATATATAATTTCATTCGGTTCATTGCCGCCACTTATAGTGGCTGTCGAAAATGATTGTCTACGGTTCTGTATGAAGAGTGATGAATGGGAGAAAGGCGACATCCTCCGACTTATCAAGGTGGAGTGTCTTACTCCATACCCTAACACTCCATCGTCATTGAGTGCAACCCATATTGATGAAGTGATTAACGAGCCAGAGGACAAACTGATAAAGACCTCACGACTACCGCATGGAGCCTACGCTTATGTTCACATTCGCAACACTGTTCGTCATAGACTTGTGTCGTCACAGCATTTTCTGTTGATATAGCATTTCCTCTTTTCCTCTCCGTTGTTCCTTCGTTCGTTCTCCGTTCATCCTCCGTAGTGAACTCGATCATCCTCCGTAGTGAACTCGATCTACCTCCGTTAACGAAGCGGAGCCACAACGGAGGTATAACGAAGGCTAAACGGAGATGTAGCGAAGAGCGAACGAAGAAGGAACGAGGGAAATCCATTTTCCTTCATCATCACTTTCGCAACATTCGCATCGTCACAGAACGTAATAATGCAGTCAACACACTCGCCAAGGACGAAGGTCTGGATGCTTCAGTTCTTAATCATTACCTCTCAGAATATGATTATCTACAAAAGGAACAACCTGAAATCATACAAGAGGTTTTGAAAGAGAAACACTTGGGATTGATAAAAAACGCAAGGTATTAACAATAATACTCGATAAATTACGTTCTCTTATAAGAACATTTAGTTGGGAATAAGTATATTATGGAGAAGAATATATATATAATAAAGTGGTATGGACCATTTGTAGATATGGAAAGTGCAAGGGACTGGGATAGGACAAATAATATTCCATGCAGTCTATATTTGATGAGTGGTATGAAGAAGTACGCCAAATCATCTGTACATTATTATATAGGAAAAGCAGAGCGAAATCTTATAACGGATAGGTTTAAGGACAAGAATCATCATATATATGATTTTTCAAGAATAAATGAGATTTGGCTTGGCAGTTTCGCAAATAAGAAAGCGTCTCACAATGATGTTATGCTTGTGGAAAATATGCTTACTTCCTATTTTGTTGGCGAGGTTGGTGAAGACAAAATGCTTAACAAAATAAACTTCTGTTTACCAACCTGCAACGTGTATGTCTTATCAGAATGGATAAATCCATATTCGGAATTAGCATGGGAGAAATTGTCAAGAAATTCTCCTGCAAATATAGTTGCAGATGTCATTGTCAATAAGGCAAATGACAATGCGTTCAACTACTACTTATATGTTTCAAAGAAATTAAAAAAACAAGAAAGAAAATAAACGCTTCCGCATGGCACAGCTTAAAGCTGCTGTAAAGGTGAATACGGAAATGCTCAAATTGGCAAAGAAAAAAATCTCGTCTTTTTCTTTGCCAATCACAATATTCTTTATACCTTTGCCCCCGAAACATCAAGAGCAGTATATGAATCTGCACCAACCGAGCACGACAGCCACGGTGGTAAAGATACGATGTGGAAATAAGTTTAATTTCAAAAATAAGTCTTTATGAACAATTTACTTTACAACGAATTCGCTGCGCGTTTCGCAGCCAGTACCCTCACATCACTCATAGAAACATTCAACAGCCAGGTAGGCAAGCGTGGCTTCAACTCGGCGCGTGCCGCCCACGACAAGGCCCTCGTTGACGAGCTTGTGCGCCGGGGTGTCGACGTGTCGGCTGTGTTCGACGGCACGGCCACCTCCTTTGCCCATCATGTGGAGTTGGTGGACAACCGTCTGGTAATAACGAAATAAGAATCTTCGTCCGCGAAACTTAATTTAGCAACCTATAAAACTATAGCAACCGATGATGCCGTCTGCTCTTGGCATCATCGGTTGCTATAGTTTATTGTCTCTGCTGGAGAGCCTTATTGGCAGAAGAGCCAAACTACATGAATTGTATGATAAGATAGCCCACGCCAATGGATACGAATGTAGTGATGAATCCAGCCAACTGGAACGAGTGGTTGACGACAAATCTGCCTATGCCCGTAGAGCCAGTGCGGTCGAAGTTGATGGCAGCCACGGTGGTGGGATAGTTGGGCAGGAAGAAGTAGCCGTTTACGGCAGGGAACATAGCTATGAGCGCAAGAGGCGGAATGCCAAGTCCGATGCCAAGGGGATACATAGTGCGCACGGTGGCAGCCTGTGAGAACAGCATGATAGACATGATGAAGAGGGCAATGGCGAAGAGGAACGGATATTGTGTGACTATAGCCGCGATGTGCTCCTTGAAGAAAGCCAGGTTGCCGTTGAAGAAGGTGTCGCCCATCCATGCAATGCCGAATATTGCCACCATAGCGTTCATGCCGGCAGCAAAGACGTTGCCCTTGACGGCGTCTTGCACATTGGCCTTGCTCACGATTAGGATAAGGGCCGAGCATGACATCATTATTATCTCTATGACCTCGGGCATGGAGACACGGTGCATCTCGCCGTTGATCATAAACGAAGGGCGGAGCGACGGAACGCTGCCGAACAATACAACCAGCAGTACGCCAAATATAAATGCCAAGACGGCATAGCGGGCACGGGGGTTGGGGTTCTTTATCATGTCGTCTATCATGTGGCTGTCGTGCTCAGGATTGATTACGCCTTGGCGCACGCGCTCCTGATAAACCTCGTCGTCTTTAAGCTCCTTGCCAATATGGTTCTGCACAAAGGCGGCTACGAGAATAGCTATAAGCGATGCCGGAATGCACACAATAAGGATGTCCTTAAGTTCGATGCCTGCTCCGCCAAGCAGATCTGTGCTGATGACAGCTGCTGTGGCTGCCGACACAGGACTGCCTGTGATGCCGAGCGATGCGGCTATGGTAGATACGCTAAGCGGACGTTCGGGACGAATCCTCGAGTTGGTGGCTATCTCCGAGATGATGGGCAGGAGCGAATAGCTGGTGTGGGCCGTGCCTGCAACAAGGCAGAAGAGCCATGTGGTGAGCGGACCGAAGTAGGTGATGTGTGTAGGGTGCTTGCGCAGGAACTTGGCTGCCAAGCCCACGAGATAGTCCAGTCCGCCAGAAGCCTGCAGCGTGGCTGCCGCCGTGATGACGGATACGATGATAAGCATTACGTCGATAGGCAGGTTGCCCGGTTTAAGGCCGAAGCCGAAAACAAGTATGAATACGCCTACCATGCCATAAATACCGAGTCCGATGCCGCCTACTCGGGCACCTTTAAAGATTAGGGCCACTACAATGGCCAATTGTAGAAGGATAATTGCTGTAGTCATAGAGATGTTTGTCTTTAGATTTAAGTTGTATTATTTCTTAGTTATTGATATCACGCTGCAAAATTACGTAAAATAATGGTTAAGCGTTTTTAAATTTTTGACAAAGATTTGTAAAAAAAAGAACCAAGGGGGAATAAACATCTTTTTATTTATTCACATACTGGGTTGGGGGAGATGGATAAAAAAAACGGGTGCAATGAAATTCACATTCCATTACACCCTCTTATGAACATAAATAAATTTATTACCTTTCTTTCTTATTCTGCGCGGAAGCTTGCAAGGTCTTCCTTAATGAAATTCATGATGTAGGCATGCTCGCCGATGACGTTGGCCTGGGCCATGCGCACATAAACGTTGGCACTCTTGGCGAAGAGTTCGGCCGAGCGGGTGGCATCGTCGAGGATGAGGAGCGACATGATAATCTCGCAAGTCATGTTGTAGAGGCGGCGTGCGAGGAAGTCGTGCATCTCCTGGTCCTGAGCCTCCTTCACGTAGTCGAGAGCCTGCTCGTAGAGCTTGACCA
>CAKQFF010000125.1 GCA_934230685.1 uncultured Prevotella sp.
CTGCAACTAACTATGTTGGCGTGAGCAAGAAGTATGAGGCGACATTCCCGAATATCGAGATGAATACTGTGCCGCACTTGAAGTTGGTGCAGTTTATTGAGAGTGCTATCCGTGAGAGTGAGCCTGACATTGTGATTACTCATCATCCTGCTGACACCAACAACGACCACTTGCAGACCTCAATGGCTTGCCAGGAGGCTGTGAGACTGTTTCAGCGTCAGCCGACAGTGAAGCCAATAAAGGAGCTTTGGTATATGGAGGTGCCTTCTTGCTCGGAGTGGGCCATAAATGATGCAATGAATCTGTTCCGTCCTAACTGTTATGTGGAGGTAGGGCAGAATGGTGTGCAGGCTAAGTGCAAGGCACTGTCGATGTACCGTGGTGTGATGCGTCCTTATCCTCATCCTCGCAGTGTGGAGTATATCACGGGTTTGGCTGCCATGCGTGGAAGTCAGTGGGGATGCAATTATGCTGAGGCTTTCCAAGTGGTGCTGCGCAGATATTGATTAACATGAAATTATTAAAGGCTATTTGGGCATTCTGCTTCTACCTCTTTATTCCAAGGAGGGCGAAGCGAATGCCCAATGATTGATTATAGAGAAGGAAAATACTGTTATGGAAATAAATAAGGAATTGCTTGACAAACTGTTTGAGCAGGCTAAGGAAAATCCCCGTTTGCGCCAAAACCTTGACTTGCGTACTTCTTCGGCAGATAATAGCCAGCGCATGCTTAACGCGTTGTTGCCAGGCACTGTTGTGCCTATTCACAGGCATCCACAGAGCACGGAGAATGTTTTTCTGTTGTGCGGCAAGCTTGTGGAGATTATCTATGACGAGGAGGGCAATGAGACGGAGCGTATCTGTCTTGACCCTGCTGTAGGCAATTATGGTTGCGTAGTGGCAAAAGGTGCATGGCATACTGTGGAGGTGATGGAGCCTTCGGTGATTTATGAGACTAAGGACGGGAAGTATGGCGAGGATGGAAGTGAGATGTTCGACGACCATAAGGCTAAGAATGAAGCTGCTGAGGCTTTGGCCAACTCTGCCTCATCCGGATTCTCCAACAGTCTCGGTGACTTGAAAAAGAACATTGAGTATCTGATTGGCATGGAGCGCCAGTCGGGAAGCATGGATGTAATCACTCCACTTTATGTGTCGCGTATGCTGAATGTGCCATTGGAAGAGGTGGAGAGAGTTATGCGCGAAGCGCAATGTTGAATGTTGAGTGTTGTAATCGGCTGTGCCGCTTGCCAGAGCAAGAATTGTCGGCTTCGCCGATATTGAATTGTCGATTTTTGAATTATTACGGCTTGAATCATATTAACTGTTTTCTGTATTTGCATACGAAGATGATATGATACTTGATGAGGAAGATTGAAATTGAGTGATCGCAGTTGGACTTGCCCTGATTGTGGAATGCTTTCTCTCTTTAGGTTAATGTCTATTAAATAAATTCTTGATTTTTGGTGGTTTTGTAATAAGGTTGTAAATTCGTGAGTTAAAAGAAAAAATCGTTGAATTAAAAGAAACGAAACTACTGTATAGAATATTATTAAAGTAATGGACAAATTCAAAGTTATAATAGTAGAGGATGTTCTTCTTGAGCTTAAGGGCACGGAGGGCATTCTGCGCAACGAGGTGCCCGAAGCTGAGATTGTGGCTACAGCCGACAGCGAGGAGTCGTTCTGGAGGGAATTTGGCAAGGTGCGCCCTGATCTTGTGTTGCTCGACCTTGGATTGGGTGGCAGCACAACTGTGGGAGTGGAGATTTGCCGCAAGCTGAAGAATGAGGCTCCTGAGGTTAAGGTGCTGATATTCACTGGCGAGATACTTAACGAGCAGCTTTGGGTGGAAGCACTCGACGCAAAATGCGACGGCATTATCCTGAAGACTGGTGAACTGCTGACGCGTGACGATGTGAAGAGTGTGATGAACGGAAAGCATCTTGTGTTCAACCAGCCAATACTCGAGAAGATTGTCGACAGCTTCTGCCGTAATGTCAGGGAGCAGCTGTACAACCGTGAGGCTCTGATAAACTATGAGATTGACGAGTATGACGAGCGTTTCCTTCGTCATCTTGCCTTGGGTTACACCAAGGAGCAAATCTCCAACCTTAGGGGAATGCCGTTTGGAGTGAAGAGTCTTGAGAAGAAGCAGAATGAACTGATACAGAAACTCTTCCCCAATGGCAACGGAGGCATGGGCGTGAATGCCACACGCCTTGTGGTAAGGGCTTTTGAACTGCATATCCTCAGTCTTGAAAACCTTTGTGCTGACGAGGAATAAAACTCTTGTGCCGACGAGGAATGAATGTTTATAAAGAAAAGTTGCAGGGAGTTTTATGAAATGCAGGAAAGCAATATTGCAGGTGTCGTCGTATTTGTCGCTTGTGGTGATAGTGGCGCAGGTATTGTTGGTTGTCGTTTCGTGGATTCTGACAGCCGCCAAGCCCGACATTCCCATGCGCTCGATACTTGGCAGTGACGGACTGCGCTGGCTGTTTGGCACATTTGTAGAGAACATCAGTTCGGCAGGTCTTGTATGGATGCTGCTCTTTGGAGTGGCTTTAGGAATATTGGCTGAGAGTAATCTTCCACGTGCCTTACGCTATTATCATAAGACAACGGGATATGAGCGTATGGCTTTGTTTGTGGTGTTGTGGGAGGTTGTGGCGATAATCGTTGCTGTAGTGTTGTTGGCGTTTGTGCCTCATGCCGTTCTGCTGAGTGCTTTGGGAACGCTCTTGCCGAGCAGTTTCTCGGCAAGCGCGTTTCCGATATTCGCTTTCACGCTGAGCATTGCGGCTCTCACCTATGGAAGCATAACAGGAGCGTTCCGTTCAGTAGTGAGCGTGTTTGTGGCGATGAGCGACGGGGTAGGGACTTTGTCGCCATTGATGGTACTCTATGCGATAGGCATGGAGTTTTATTGTTCGTTGGTGTGGGTCTTCTCGCTTTGAATGTAAGGCTCCACCACCTTTTTGTATTCCGATTCGAAGTTAGGCGTGAAAACATTTTTGCCTAAGTTCTCAGCTATTTCCTCTATTGACCAGAAGCGTCCACTGTCAAGCTCTGTTTCGCTTGGATGGACGTCGCCGTCGTAATGGGCGGCAAAAACATTCACAAATTCCTTTTCGCGGTTGCTTTCGAAGATGTAATGGGTGATGAATGTGGGTGTGAAATCCTTTATGCCCAATTCCTCGCTCACTTCGCGTCGGAGAGCGTCGGCTACATTCTCACCGTAGTCGACATGGCCTCCGCAGGCTGTGTCCCATTTGCCTGGCTGAATGTCCTTCCATTCGGGACGCTTCTGCAGGTAGAGTTCGCCTTTGCTGTTGATGACATGGAGGTGAACTACGGGATGAAGTTGCTTGGAGCCGTTGTGTGCCTCGCCGCGAAGAATGCTTCCAATCACGTTGCCCTCGTCGTCGACAAGGGGAAACAATTCTTTACTGTTATCCATGATTTGAATTTTGAATTTTGAGTTTTGAATTTTGAGTTGTGCGCTTTGCGCATTTTGAATTGTTCAATTTTGAATTTTGAGTTATAGCCTTTGGCTATTTTGAATTTTGAGTTGCCTGCATGAAAGTAATCATAGTCAGGACGGGCTGCGCTCGGCTTGCCGCTTGCCTAAGCAGGAAAGTCCAATGTCGTTCATAGCTCATGGCACTGCTCTGGGTAAATGAATAAACAACCCAATGCGCCCTACTGTAAGGGCGACTGTAAAAACGCATGGGATGTTAGAGCTGCCCTTACAGGGCGCGGTGTTCGTAAATATCTTATACCCAGGGCGTTCTTGCTTAGGCAAGCGGCAGAGCCGAGCGGCCCTGGGCTGTGGAAGAGTTGCCCCTTCGGGGCGCGTTGGGCTATTTTGAATTTTGAATTTTGAGTTTTGAATTATTGCTTTGGCAATTTTGAATTTTGAATTATTGCCTTTGGCAATTTTGAGTTTTGATTAACCAATTCAAAATTCAAAATTGATTAATTCCTAATCGGCTTTGCCGATAATTCAAAACTCAAAACTCAAAATTCAAAACTCAATTACGAATGTTCGGCAATCAGCAAACGCCTTTTCTGCCTCTTCTTTGCTGACCTTAGAATTGAAAATTCCGAATAGCGAGCTTCCGCTTCCGCTCATTTGCGCATACGTAGCGCCGAATGAATAGAGGCGCTCCTTGATTTCTTTGAGCTGGGGATGGAAACTGAATACGCTGTCCTCGAAATCATTCTTCAGCAAGTCCTTCCATTTCTCCACGGGCATTGCAACAATGTCGCGGCAGCAGAGTTCTGGCTGGCGTGGCTTGATGTGGGAGAAAGCCTCCTTGGTGGACACAGCCACATCGGGTTTAACCACAACGAGAGTGTGACCCTTGAGGTTATGGTCAACAATGTTCACGGGTGAGAGAATCTCGCCAATGCCCTCGGCATAGGACGGTTCGGCAGAGATGAAGAAGGGGCAGTCGGCACCCAGTCGGGCTGCATAGCTCTCCATGGCTGCGTTGCCGATGTTGATGCGGAACCGTTGGTCGAGCAGTCGGATCATGAAGGCTGCGTCGCTTGAACCGCCGCCAAGACCTGCCTGTGATGGAATGTTCTTGTAGAGATGGGCGTGGACGCGAGGAATCTCGAAGTCGGCTGCAAGCATGTTGTAGGCCTTGACGATAAGGTTGTCGGCCTCGTTGCATTCCACAGCATTGCCTGTGACCTTGAGGTCGCAAGCCACGTCAGACGGGAACGACTCGTCCATGGTCTTTATCTCAAGCGCGTCGCAGATGGGGATGGGGAAGAAGACTGTCTGCAGATTGTGGTAGCCGTCGGGACGGCGCTCCACTACATTAAGTCCGAGGTTGATTTTGGCGCAAGGGAAGATTATCATAATGTTGGATTTTTAAGTATGAAAAAAGTTATTAGCAAAAACAATAAAAACACCCGATTGTTGACTAAACCCTGCGGGTTCAATATATTTATAAGCTTGGGTTTAAGAAGAGTAAAACTCTCGACACCCAAACCTAAAAAGATATTGATGCAACAATGTTGCATTTAGCCAACAATCGGGCAATAAACAGAAAAACATTAGGTCAACGTAATGTTTTCGTAATGTTTTCTTCTATTTCAAAAATACCGCACCGGCGATAGTTCTGCTGTTTATTAGTACTTGTTGTTCTTGATCTTATCCACATAAGCATCGATGGCAGCCACGGCGGTGATGTTCACGATGTCGCGCACAGAGCTTTCGAAGTCGGTGAAGTGGATAGGCTTGTTCAGACCCATCTGGATCGGGCCGATGATCTCGGCATCCGGGTCGATGGCCTGCAGGAGCTTGTAGCTTGCCTGGGCGCTGCTCATGTTGGGGAACACGAGCGTGTTGACATCAAGACCCTTGAGGCGTGTGAATGGATACTTGTCGTCGCGGAGCTCCTTGTTGAGGGCGAAGT
>CAKQFF010000126.1 GCA_934230685.1 uncultured Prevotella sp.
TGGCAGCGACTTAAACCAGAACTTCACACAAGTTGCCCATAAATATCCAATGCTGTCGCTTGCCAACACCTACAACGAGCAAGATGTAGCCGACTGGTATGACTCCGTGAAGCGCGGTCTTGACGGTGAGGACTTTGAGGTGTGCTGCGAGATGAAATACGACGGACTGTCAATCTCGCTCACCTATATTGACGGCAAGCTTGTGCGTGGTGTGACGCGAGGCGACGGAGTGCATGGCGATGATGTCACAGCCAATGTTAAGACAATACGAGCCATACCGCTTGTGCTGAAAGAGGGTAGTGGCTATCCGCAGGAGTTTGAGATACGTGGCGAGATACTTATGCCTTGGAAGGTGTTTGAGCGTCTTAATGCCGAGCGCGAGGCTGCCGAGGAACCTCTCTTTGCCAATCCGCGCAATGCGGCAAGCGGAACGCTGAAGAGTCAGAACTCAAAGCTTGTGGCAAGCCGACAGCTCGACTCTTACCTCTACTATTTGCTTGGCGACACATTGCCGTCGGACGGACATTACGAGAATCTCGAGGCTGCTGCTGCATGGGGATTCAAGATTTCAGAGGGCATGAAGAAGGTTAAGACACTTCAGGAAATCTACGACTATATAAAGTATTGGGATACAGAGCGCAAGAATCTGCCAGTGGCTACCGATGGCATAGTGCTTAAGGTCAACTCTCTGCGTCAGCAGCGTGCGCTCGGCTACACAGCCAAGTCGCCGCGATGGGCCATTGCCTATAAGTTTAAGGCTGAGCAGGCTTGCACGCGACTTAATGAGGTGACGTATCAGGTGGGACGCACAGGCGCCGTCACTCCAGTGGCAAATATGGATGCGGTGCAATTGGCTGGCACAGTGGTTAAGCGTGCCACACTCAACAATGAGGATTTCATCCGCAACTTCGACCTTCATATAGGCGATTATGTGTATGTGGAGAAGGGTGGCGAGATAATTCCGAAGATTGTTGGAGTGGCTTTGGACAAGCGTCCTGAGCATGCAGAGCCAGTGAAGTTTATAGATGTATGTCCCGAATGTGGCACTCCTCTTGTGCGCTATGAGGGCGAGGCAGCCCACTATTGTCCTAACGATACTGGTTGTCCACCGCAGATAAAGGGCAGGATTGAGCATTTCATAGCCCGCAGAGCTATGAATATCGATTCGCTCGGTCCTGAGACAGTCGACGAGTACTATCGTCGTGGTTTGGTGCACAACATAGCCGACCTATACAACATCAAGGTTAAGGACATCAATGGTGCAGGCAACCGCGAGCGTTCGGCACGCAAGATTGTAGAAGGCATAGCCAAATCGAAGGAAGTGCCTTTCGAGCGTGTGGTGTTTGCTCTCGGCATTCGCTTTGTGGGCGAGACGTCGGCACGCCTTCTTGCACGTCACTTCAAGACAATGGATGCCTTGCAGTCGGCAACAATGCAACAGCTTATGGAGGTTGACGGCGTGGGCGAGGTGATAGCCAAGAGCGTGATAGCCTATTTCAGCAATCCCGTGAACAAGGAGATTGTAGAGCGTTTGCGCTCATACGGACTCCAGATGCAGCTTTCTGAAGAACAGATAAGCGGAGCTACAGACAAACTTGCAGGCAAGTCAATCGTCATAAGTGGAGTGTTTGCAAAGCACAGCCGCGACGAATACAAGGCTATTATCGAGCAGAATGGCGGCAAGAACGTTGGCTCTATCAGCGGCAAGACATCATTCATACTCGCAGGCGACAACATGGGACCATCAAAACTTCAGAAAGCCGAAAAGCTCGGCATTCCATTGGTCGACGAGGATGCTTTCCTCGAAATGATAGGTGGTGGAGTGGTGATGGCTGAGCCTAAAGAAGAAGAGAAGGCTGAGCCAGCTGAAGAAGAGAAGGCTGAGCCTAAAGAAGAAAAGCCTAAGGTTGAAAGCGATGGACAACTGTCGCTATTTTAAATAATGTATAGACAATGAAAGTAGAAGTTTCCACCGAGATGCATTCTGTATGCCCCGATTTTGTCGGGGCATGCATCACAGCAAACATAAAGAACACGGAGTATTCGGCAGAGTTGTGGCGCGAGATTGACGCTCTTGGCGATGAGTATCGCAATACTCTCACTACGGAGTCGCTCAAGACAATGGAGTCGATACAAGCCACACGTCGCATTTACAAGCTTTGTGGCAAGGATCCATCGCGCTATCGTCCGTCGGGCGAGGCTCTTGTGCGCCGAGTGCTCCAGGGCAAGCAGCTCTATCAGATAGACACTCTTGTGGATCTGATAAATCTTGCAAGCATGAAGTATGGCTACAGTATTGGTGCCTTTGATGCCGAAAAGTTCAGCGGCGACAAGCTTACTCTTGGCATAGGCCGTGAGGGCGAGCCATACGAGGGTATTGGCAGGGGAATGCTTAATATAGCCGGTCTTCCAGTGTATCGCGACTCCATAGGAGGCGTAGGCACACCAACAAGCGACCATGAGCGCACAAAGGTCACATTGTCAACCACACGTCTGCTTGTGCTTGTGAATGGATATGACGGCAGCGAGCAAGGAGTGAGCCAAACGGCAGAGTATATCGTGCAGCTTCTTGGCAAATATTGCGAGGCAAAGGATAGCGCTTATTACATATATAGGTAGCATTGTTTCTGTTGCACATGACGCTATACTTATAGTAATAATTAAAAACATTAAACACTAATAATTAAAAACATAAAAAATGGGAATAGTAATAGGCATTGACGTAGGTATAAGCACAACAAAGATTGTTGGCATCGACGAAGAGGGCAAAGTGCTCTCGCCTATACGTATACGTGCCACCGACCCAGTGACTTCGCTTTATGGTGCGTTCGGCAAGTATCTTCACGAGAACCGCATAAAGCTTGCTGATGTTGAGAGGGTGATGCTCACTGGTGTGGGCAGTGCCTACATCAATGAGCCGGTGTATGGTCTGCCCACCGAGAAGGCAGAGGAGTTTATAGCCGATGGTCTGGGTGCCCGCTATGAGACTAAGCTCGACCGTATGCTTGTTGTGAGTCTTGGCACCGGCACTTCTATCGTAAAATGTGACGGCGACGACATCAAGCATATTGGTGGCATAGGCATTGGCGGTGGAACTCTTCAGGGACTCTCGCGCCTTTTGCTTAAGACTGATGATATAAAGCAGGTGGCTGCGCTTGCCGAGGAAGGTGACATATCCCACATTAATGTATTGATTAAGGACATCTGTGCAAACCCATTGCAGGGATTGCCTCTCGATGCCATAGCCTCGCTCTTCGGCAATGCCAAGACCAATGCCTCGCGTGAGGACATAGCCTTAGGACTTATATGGATGTGTCTGCAGTCGATATGCAGCGCCACAATACTCTCGTCGCTGGGCAGCGGCATAAAGGATTTTGTGATGATAGGCAATCTTACACTCCTTCCTCAGTGCCAGCGTGTGTTTCCAGCAACAGAGCGTCTGTATGGTGTCAAGTTCAGAATTCCGCAATATTCCGAGTTCTGCACAGCAATAGGTGCAGCCTTGTATTATCGGAAAATCGTGAAATAGCACGGTTTGTCATGGTAAATAAAGAATTGTCTTTAAAAAAAACATAAGAAATTAAAACAAATTTCCTATAAAAAGATGAAATTCAAATAAATATGATTAACTTTGCACGGTTGAAAACGAAAAGCAATATAAGCTTAAGATAATAACCCACCTTCTTAAAAAGGAAGACAAAAACTAAAATAATAAAAATAGTTGTAACAGGATGAAATTATTCAGTTCTTTTTTCAATTGGTATTTCGGTAGAAATGCCTTGCCGTATTGGTGTATTGTAATCTTCGATTTCATTTTATGCCTGATCGGTGGTTTGTTTATTTTGTGGCTCCGCAACCCATTGTCAGATTTGTTGGGTGACATGCCACTACTCATGCACACAATGCTTGTGTTTGGAGTTTCCAACCTCATAGGCTACCGTGTGTTCCATACCTATTCGGGTATTCTGCGCTATTCGCAATTTGTCGATTTGCTTCGCGTGGGATATGCGAGTGCGTTCTCACTCGTTTTGTCGCTATGCTTCAACTTTGTTGTGGTGAATTATGGTTTGGAGGAAATCTTCAAGCCGTTGACAGGCCGCATGATAATAATTATCTATATCTTCACAGCTGCCCTTATGTGTTTTGCGCGTGTGCTCATACGCACATTGTTTGAGAACATGCTTGTTGGCAAGAATGCCAAGAACGCCTTGATTTATGGCACACATGCAGGAGCTATGGCTATGACAAGCGAGATACGCAATGTGAAGCCGGTGAAGTTCATCATCTGTGGATATATTGGCGACAGCAAGCCTCATTACAATGAGCGTATGATGGGCAAGCATATTTATTCCACACAGGAGGACTTGCTCGCGGTGATAAAGGAGAAGAACATTCAGGTTGTAATGGTCAGCCCGCTTAAGCAGGATCTCTTCTTGAAGAACCGTAAGTTCCAGGATATGCTCATCAATGCCGGCGTTAAGATATATGTGGCCCAGAACGCTGAGTCGTGGAGCAAGCGTCAGGATATGAACGAGCATATACAGATGCGCGAGGTGAAGATTGAGGATTTGCTTCCGCGCGACGAGATACAGGTGAACATGGAGAAAGTTGGCGCATTGCTCAGCGGCAAGAAGGTTCTCATCACTGGTTCGGCTGGTAGTATCGGTTCGGAGATGGTGCGCCAGATTGCCATCTACAAGCCTTCTGAGATGATGCTTATCGACCAGGCTGAGACTCCTCAGCACGATGTTCGCTTGATGATGATGAGAGAATATCCCGACATCACCGCTCATACAGTCGTAACAAGCATCTGCAAGCAAGACCGTATGGAGGAGATTTTCAGCACCTTCAAGCCCGATTATGTTTTCCATGCCGCTGCCTACAAGCATGTGCCTATGATGGAGGACAACCCAAGCGAGAGTGTTCAGAACAATGTTTGGGGCACCAAGATTATCGCAGACCTCAGCGTGAAGTATGGTGTGAAGAAGTTTGTGATGGTTTCTACCGACAAGGCTGTCAACCCAACCAATGTGATGGGATGTTCTAAGCGTATCTGTGAGATTTATGTGCAGAGTCTCGACAAGGCTATTAAGGATGGCAAGATCGAGGGTGTTACACAATTTGTTACCACACGCTTTGGTAATGTGCTTGGTTCTAACGGTTCTGTAATCCCATTGTTCCGCAAGCAGCTTGCTGCAGGTGGACCTCTCACCGTTACTCATCCTAAGATTATCCGCTTCTTCATGCTTATTCCTGAGGCATGTAAGTTGGTGCTTGAGGCAGGTACTCACGGCAAGGGTGGTGAGATATTCGTGTTCGACATGGGTGAGCCTGTACGTATTGCCGACCTTGCAAAGCGCATGATCTTGCTTAGCGGTGCTAAGAACGTGGAGATAAAGTCTCCAGGATTGCGTGAGGGAGAGAAACTC
>CAKQFF010000127.1 GCA_934230685.1 uncultured Prevotella sp.
GCTCTACTCTTATATCGACAATATTGACGTGCGCTACGACGGCTACGCCATCGAGCGACAGCCACAAGAGATTGCTCCCCACCCCACAATCCTCTTCGAGAAAGTGGATGCCGACCACACTCTCTATCTGCGGCTCGTGCAGCAGGTCAAGGGGCTTTCGGTGGATTTCATGCAAAGGTTTGACGTGAATACTGTGGCAACTATCGCCTCAGACAATCTCATTACCGTGCGCCACATCGCCAACTTCAATATTAACGACTGTGCCGACTCTCTGCACAAGCAAATCACCAAGTGCGCTCCCAACCGTGAGGCTGCAAAGCAAGTATACTACGACGACACCCTCCTCTTCATCATCCCCGAGGCTGTTGCCGCTCCGTTTCTGCTCACAGCCCTGCCCACACTCCTCAACGAATACAAGCTCATAGGAGCCGACAAGCTGCGCGACTACAAGCTGCGGCCTGTAACGCCCAAGCTGAGCGTAAATCTCTCATCCGGCATTGATTTCCTTGAAGGAAACGTGAACGTTGAGATTGCCGACCAACAATTCACCCTGCAACAAGTGCTCGCACAATACTCCAAGAAACGCTACATAGAGCTGTCTGACGGCAACCGCGCCATTATCGACGACGGCTACATGCGCCGTCTTGAGCGCATATTCTCGCGCAAGAAGGACAAGGACGGAGGCGTGAGGGTGTCGTTCTTCGACCTTCCTGAAATTGAGGATTTGCTCAACCATCAGCTCGAAGGTGAGGTGTTCCGCCATCACCGCGAGGTGTACGAGGGTTTCAACGATCTTGCCAAAAAGACTCTCAAGACTCCAAAGCTCAACGCCACACTGCGCCCTTACCAGAAGGAGGGAATAAAATGGATGAAATATCTTTACGACAACAGTCTTGGAGGATGCCTTGCCGACGATATGGGCCTTGGAAAGACGGTTCAGACCATCGGCCTGCTCTCGCTTGTCTATCCCAAAGAGAAGAAGCCCACGCTCATCGTAATGCCGCGAAGCCTGCTCTTCAACTGGCAGAACGAGTTGAAGCGCTTTGCCCCGCAGCTGTCGGTCTACACCTACTATGCCGGCGACCGCGACATTGAGGCTGCCATGAAATGTCAAGTAATCCTCACCACCTACACCCTTGTGCGCAACGACATTGACTCTCTGCGCCGACGCCACTTCCACATCGTAATCCTCGACGAGAGCCAGAACATAAAGAACACCACAGCCCAAACCACGCAGGCCACACTCCTGCTCAAGGGCGACCATCGTCTTGCGCTCAGCGGAACGCCTATCGAGAACAACCTTACGGAGCTTTACTCGCTCTTCCGCTTCCTCAACCCCACGATGTTTGGCACATTGGACGAGTTCAACTCGCGCTACACGATGCCCATACAACGCGACGACGACAAAGACGCCATGCTCTCGCTACGACGCAAGATTTTCCCATTCATGCTGCGCCGACTGAAACGCGACGTGCTGAAGGATCTGCCCGACCGCATAGAGCAGACTCTCTACGTGGAAATGTCGCCCGAACAGGCCGACTTCTACGAGCGCCGACGCAAATACTACTACGAGCAGGTGAAGCAGGTGATTGCTACTGAGGGTGTTCAGAAGTCGCAGTTTGTGATGTTCCAGGCTATGAGCGAGTTGCGCCGGATAGCATCCGTCCCCGAAAGTCTCAGCGACGGAACCATTGCCTCGCCCAAGCTCACCCAACTCATGGACTCCGTGCTCGACGCTGTGGAAAACGGTCATAAGGTAGTTGTGTTCTTCAACTTTATAGCAGGACTGGAGCTTGCCGGAGAACGCCTTGAGCAGGAAGGCATCGACTATTGCTCCATGACTGGCTCAACACGCGACCGCCAAAGCATTGTGGAGCGTTTCCAAAACGACCCTGGTTGCCGCGTGATGCTGATGACACTAAAAACGGGCGGCGTGGGACTAAACCTCACAGCTGCCGACACCGTCTTCATCTTCGAGCCGTGGTGGAACAAGGCTGCTGAGGAACAAGCTATCAACCGCCTCCACCGATTCGGACAGAAAGCCAATGTGCTGAGCTATTCGCTCATAACCAAATCTACCATCGAGGAGAAAATCCAGCTCTTGCAACAGCAGAAGGCCGACATGTTCGACGGACTGATAAGTGCCGATTCTTCATCGGCTAAGCATCTGTCGGAAGAAGACATCAAGTATATATTGGGATAAGAATCCAATATTCAAGGCTAAATTGAACTTTCGCAAGTTCAGAGAATTCAGAAGTTAAAGGAGTTAAGAAGTTCTTGCTTGCAAGAACTCATTAACTTCTTTCGCTTGCGAAACTTAATACTCTTATTTACAACGAGAATAAAAATGACAGAACAATTAGATTTAAATATTGAAGGCGCTGTGGAGGACGAACGCCCACTGCGCATAATCCACGAGCCTACAAAGGACGAGATCAAGGCCATGCGTGACCGGTTGAGCATAAAGACAAAAGGCCAGCTGCAAATAATGGCCACTCCATATATTGGACTCCTAAGAAAATTCCGCCTGCGCTACGACCGTGGCAACGGCGAAACCGAGACGCCTGCCTCTATAGAGAAGTTAGAAAAGACAAAACTTCAAAACAGAAGCGTTTGGGAAGAGTTTATTGCCATCATGTTCCACGAGTTCAACCATTCCATCATCTTCGAGAACATGCCAAAACACGAGATTGAGCTATGGCGCGAGGTGTTGCTCAATTATTATGTTGTCGATACTGAGGTGGAGAGAATTATGGGGCGCAAATGCTTCAAGAAAAGCTCATCGTATTGGGATGACTCCAAACTGGAAGATTATCTTGCGTCATTCTTCAGTTGCAAGAACGCTTTGACAGTCAAAAGCGAAACATCACCGAGACAGGTTAAAGCTCCCTTTATATACTACGACTCTCTGCTTAAGAAAGCGGTATTCAGAGAGTTTTTTCCCGACCTTATCAACTTCAAGGATCTGGAAAAACTGCCAGAAGAGGCCAATCTGAAACAGTTCAGCGGTGAGAATATGGTGTTTACCAAACTGCCATTATTGTCTGCGCTCTACGACAGCCAAGTGCTTCCCTACATCTACGGCAAACTCAAAGCAACTTTAATAAAGAAAGTGCAGAAGACCATTCAGATGCCAAGATTCTTCGACAATTATCCCAACGCCAAACAAGCGCAGCTGAGTACTACGATGATAACAAATTTCTTCCTGTTGTATAGAGCAACATACCCAAGAAGATTAGAATCCAGCAAGCCTGAGCAGATTGTGAAGGATATTTTCGACAATGCATTCAGATACAGAAGCAATGTGCAATTGCTGCCCACACTGCTGTCCTACACCAAGGGAATAAGATGCTCACCTTACGACATGGACATGGTGAACGACACCTTGAGCGTGCTCTACAAGCTGCTGTTCCATTACAGCAAGAAAAATTGGATACCCGTTGACGCCCTCATCATGAACCTGCGCGCGGCCACAGACACGTCGGATTATAATTTCCTGCTGCTACTCCCCAACATTATCAGCTATGCAGACATCAGCAACAGCTATACTGGCGACACCTACATCGACTTTGGCAACACCATACGCCAATTCTCCATACCGTTCATAAAGTCGCTACTCTTCGCGCTATCTACTTTTGGCATCGTGGAAGTGGCCTATCGCGACCCTGACGACAACGACACGTCGCCCTACGACGGATTGCAGTACGTGCGTGTCACGGAACTTGGAAAATATGTCTTTGAGGCCTCTAAAAGCTACTCTCCACAACAGTCGGCCAACACCAAGTCCGACTTTGAGCTTGACGACCAGCGACTGCTCATTAAAGTGCAGTCGGCCAACTCTCCATTCATCCAACTTCTCGACAACTTCGCCCAAAGCATCACGCCCACGCTCTACCGCGTCGACTACGAGACTTTTCTCAGCGGATGCAGTTCGAAGAGCGACTTGGAGCGAAAAATCAACATGTTCGGCATGTATATATGCAAAAAGCAGCCTAAGATTTGGGAGCAATTCTTCGATGAGCTTCTATCGAAATGCCATCCGTTTTCCGATTCCAAAGAGAAATACTTGCTGATAGAAATCCCGAGAGACAACATCGAGCTTCAACGCCTGATGCTCAGCGAGCCAAGCATCAGAAAATATGTGCTGAAAGTGGAGAACTATATGATGCTTGTAAAGGCAGACGAAGAGGAAAAACTAAAACTCGCGATGAAGAAATTCGGATATTTAATATAATTCCTGCAAACAAGAAAAAAAACAATATAAACACAAAAAAATTATCGGGTGTGTCAAACTTGAAATAAGTCTCGACACACCCGATAATCTTTTTCTATAATTAACTGTTAGGAATTAATTATATATTTTTACTTCCTATTTACCTTTTGTCTTTTTTTTAGAAGAACAAGTAGCGGTTGTCAACAACCTTAGCCTTAACATAAAGCTCGTTCATGAAGTTGCCAGCCATCTGCATCTCCTTCTGGCGGAGCTGCTGCATTACGGTAGCAGCGTCGAACTTGCCAGGACGCTGAGCCTTGTTCACAACCTGGAACACATAAACACCAGCGTTGCCCTTAACCGGAGCCTTGCAGAACTTGCCCTTGGCAGTAGCAGCCACAGCACCGCTAAGTGCAGGCTCGCTTGCGCCTGTAGCAGCCACAAACACCGGAGCGGCGAATGTAACCTGGTTCACAGCAGCGAGAGTAGCACCCTTGCTCTTGGCAGCTTCTACCGACTTCACGCCGTTGAGCTTGGCGAGAAGCATTTCTGCCTTCTTGTCCTTGAGCACCTCAGCCTTGACATACTCCTTAACCTGAGCATCCTCCAATGAGCGTGTGCCTACATTATTGATGTTGTTGAGCATCACGATGAGCAAGTGGTCGTTGTCGCCACACTCGTAGAGTGGAGAAACAGCACCCTTCTTGGCGTCGAACAACCAGCGCATAGCCTCGCGAGTAGAGCGGATGCCAGCGAGATTGTGCTCAGCTGTTGTAACGTCCTTGCGCTCCTGAACTGTGAAACCAGCCTTGGCGGCGTTCTTCACGAGGTCCTCAGCCGAGAGGTTGGCACTTACGAACGCGCTGAACTTGTTGAAGGCAGCGTTGTAAGTATCCTTCGAGAATGTGATGTTCTTCTTGATCACAGCAGCTGTGTACTTGCTGATCACGGCCTTGCGGTCAACCACCTGTACGATGAGGTTGCCCTGTGTGAGGGCGATGTTCTTAACCTCGTTCACTGCCATTGTGTTGAGCGAGTTGATATAGTCCTTAGTGTTCTTGTCGAGCGACGGAGCGCTCTGATACTGACGTGTTGTGATCCAAGCCTTCTCGCCTGTCTGACCATACTTCTTGGCGATAACCTCGAAGTCGGCACCCGACTTGAGAGCTGTGTAGATAGAGTCAGCGCGCTTTGCTGTCTCC
>CAKQFF010000128.1 GCA_934230685.1 uncultured Prevotella sp.
ACTGAGGCCACGCCACCCTGGGCAAACGATGTGTTTGCCTCGTCGAGCGAAGTCTTGCAAATGATGCACACCTTACCTTTGTGTGCGCGGGCTACCTTCAATGCGTAGCTCATGCCGGCAACACCGGCGCCGATAATCAGAAAGTCGTATTTGAAAACCATCTTTTCTGTTTTTATTTCTTAGACGCTGCAAATTTAGAGAAAAAAAAGAAGACTGTAAAATGATAGACACTTTTTTTAATGATTAATTACATCTAAATGTCATAAAACACAACATTCTGATTACGTCTTTCTTTTTTTTTCATCAATGGCTTGCTGTTCCTCCCTACATTATTATATTATTAGTAGGAATCTTGTCCCATGAGAATTCTCCGACGAGTTCTTGTGGAGTTATAGGCTCATTCGACTGTTGCAGGCCTGCTGCATGAGCCAACATGCCAATGATTTCTTCTGGCGTATGGCTTGTGCGCAGCGCTGCCATGTCGAGACTTTGGTCGCGTTTCGACAATCTTTGTCCTTGTTTGTTGCACAACAGAGGCAGATGAGTGAAGTGGGGTGGGGCAAAGTCCAATTGCTGTGCGAGATATATCTGTTGTGGTGATGACAGGAGCAGGTCGCATCCACGCACCACTTCATTAATTCCCATAAGAGCGTCATCCACAACTACAGCAAGCTGATACGCCCATGCCCCATCTTTGCGGCGCACAATAAAGTCGCCGCAATGTGTGGTCAGGTCGATTGTCTGCATGCCGTAATGCCCGTCGGTGAACGATAAGATGCCTTCTCCTTCTGACGGCACTTTCATTCTTATTGCCGCCGGACCTGTCTTTGTTCCTGGGGCAAGATTGCGACAAGTACCCTTGTATACCACACGGCCGTCGCTCTCATGAGGAGCTTGTGTTGCAAGAATGTCGGCGCGTGTGCAATAGCAAGGATATGTCAATCCCTTGTCTGTGAGCAGTTTAAGGTAATGCTCGTAGATGTCGCCACGCTCACTCTGATAGTAAGGGCCCTCGTCCCAGTCGAGTCCAAGCCAATGCAGGTCGTCCATAATAAGCTCGGCATATTCCTGTCTTGACCTTTGAGGGTCGATGTCTTCAATGCGCAGCAGCCATGTGCCTCCCTGCGATTTTGCCGAAAGCCACGACAGCAATGCGCTGAACACATTGCCCAAGTGCATACGTCCGGTGGGTGATGGGGCGAATCGTCCCTTTATTATTCCTTCTTGCATTTTATTCTCTTTAAAACAGTTAGAGCCACAATAAGCAGAATAATTCCGCTAATCCATGAGATTGCGGCACTTGCCATCAGTCCCATACCTTGTGTAAGGCCTGCCACCACAAATGTCAGAAACGACACTCCTGCCACGGTCAAGGCGTATGGCAACTGTGATGACACATGATGAACGTGCTTGCACTCTGCTCCTGCCGATGCCATGATTGTAGTGTCGGATATTGGGGATATGTGGTCGCCGCATACCGCTCCTGCCATACAAGCAGAGATGGAAATGATGCGTAGTGGAGCAGCAACAGGGAAGACAGCTATGCAGATTGGTATCAGAATACCGAACGTTCCCCAGGATGTGCCTGTGGCAAAAGCCAAGCAGGCTGCCACTATAAACACAATGGCAGGCAGGAGCATTTGTAGTCCTGCCGCGCTGCTTGCAACTACTCCTGATACGTATTCGGCTGCGCCAAGCGAGTCGGTCATGCTCTTAAGTGTCCATGCGAGAGTGAGGATAAGCACAGCAGGAACCATTGCCTCGAAGCCTTTGATCAGACAGCTCATGGCATCGTCGAACTTAAGCGTCTTTCTCACCACAAACATCATTATCGTAAGAATCAAGGCTGTGAGCGAACCTATCACCAGACCTACGGAAGCGTTGCTTGCGGCAAACGAATCCACGAAATCATGATAGTTAGTACTCGTAGCGTCGAAATATCCGCCCGAGTACACCATACCGGTCATACAGAACACAATAAGCATAAGTATAGGCACCACAAGGTCTGCCACAGCTCCTCTCGTCTCTTTCTGTTTCTTGCTGTCTGCTTTTGCTCCAACGCCATGCTCCACGATTTGAAGTTTGGTGTCGCTCACCTCGTCAAGTTGCCATCCGTTGCGTTCGTACCATTCCTTCAGTCGTTCGTCGTATTTGCTCATAGCTTTGAAGTCAAAGCCTGTCACCACAATCATCAGCATGAAGATGATGGTGAAGAAGGCGTAGAAGTTGAATGGTATGGCCTGGCAGAAGAGTGCGAGTCCGTTCTCGCCTCCCGACACGAAGCCTGATACCGCTGCTGCCCAACTCGATATAGGCGAAATAATACATACAGGAGCGGCTGTGGAGTCGATGAGATAGGCGAGCTTCTCTTTTGTCACGCCATAACGCACGGTTATCGGTCGCATCACCGAACCTACTGTAAGACAGTTGAAATAGTCGTCGATAAAGATGAGTATACCAAGGATAATGGTTGCCACCTGTGCCCCAATCTTCGACTTAATATGCTTTGCTGCCCAACGTCCGAAAGCTGCCGAACCGCCAGCCTTGTTCATGAGCGACACAATAGAACCAAGAACTACGAGGAATACAAGTATGCCCACGTTCCAAGGATCCGACAAACAATGTATTAGTCCGTAAGACTTTGCATCGTCGCCCTCGCCAACTGTGTCGTTGAGCAGATGCGACAGAAAACCATCAAAGCCAGTACCCATCGACAGGCAGAACAGCACGGCTCCTAACACGATGCCGATGAACAGCGAAGAATATACCTCCTTGGTCTTGAGGGCCAATGCAATGGCTACGACAGGAGGCAACAGAGACCAAATGGTCCCGATGAAATTGAAATCCATGTTGTTGAAATGATAGTAGGCTATGACATCTTTGCCGTAGCCTGTGTTTGTAAATATTGAGTCGGCAAAATTACTCAATATTTTTGTATTTACAAGAGTGTTTGCCGAAAAAGAATAAAAGTCGAACTAAAAAGTGTGGAATATCACAAAAAGTCGAACTAAAAAGTGTGATAGTCGACTTTAAATAGAATAAAAAAAGAGACAATGGGAAGCAAATCTTATAGGATTAAGATGTTGCCGCTCATTGTCTCTATTGTTGTTTCCTAATTATTACTTGCAGTTAGGACACCAAGGCTTCAACTGCTGGAAGAAGTCGTTGCCCTTGTCATCAACGAGGATGAATGCAGGGAAGTCCTCAACGGTAATCTTCCAAATAGCCTCCATACCGAGCTCTGGGTACTCTACGCACTCAATGCTCTTGATAGAGCTCTGCGAAAGAACGGCAGCCACACCACCGATAGTACCGAGATAGAAACCGCCATGCTTCTTGCATGCGTCGGTTACAACCTGTGAGCGGTTGCCCTTGGCAATCATCACAAGCGAAGCACCGTTAGCCTGGAACTCGTCTACATACGGGTCCATACGGTTGGCTGTTGTCGGACCCATAGAGCCGCAAGGATAACCCTCTGGAGTCTTAGCAGGTCCTGCATAGAGGATAGGATGATTCTTGAAGTACTCAGGCATTGCCTCGCCAGCGTCAAGACGAGCCTTAAGCTTAGCGTGAGCGATGTCGCGAGCCACGATGATAGTACCCTTCAAGTTGACACGTGTGCTGACAGGATACTTCGACAACTCTGCACGAACAGCGTCGATACCCTTGTCGAGGTCAATCTCAATGCCCTTTGTGCCCTCGCCCGGACGACGAAGCTCCTCAGGGATAAGCTCTGAAGGATTAGAGTCCATCTTCTCAAGGAAGATACCGTCCTTTGTAATCTTACCCTTGATGTTGCGGTCGGCTGAACAGCTTACGCCCATACCGATAGGACAGCTTGCACCGTGGCGTGGCAAACGGATTACGCGGATGTCGTGAGCCAAATACTTGCCACCGAACTGTGCGCCCAAGCCAATCTTGTGAGCTTCCTTGAGCAACTTCTCCTCGAGGTCGATGTCGCGGAAAGCACGACCAGTCTCGTCGCCTGTTGTAGGCAGAGAGTCGTAGTACTTGATAGAAGCGAGCTTCACAGTGAGGAGGTTCTTCTCTGCTGATGTACCGCCGATAACGAATGCGATGTGGTAAGGAGGACAAGCCGCTGTACCGAGGCTCTTCATCTTCTCAACGAGGAACGGAAGCAGAGTGCCTTCGTTCTGGATGGTAGCCTTGGTCATCGGGTAGAAGTAAGTCTTGTTGGCAGAGCCACCACCCTTGGCCACCATCACGAAGCGATACTCATCGCCCTCAACAGCCTCGATGTCGATCTGTGCAGGGAGGTTGCAGCGAGTGTTCACCTCGTCATACATGTTGAGAGGAGCATTCTGCGAGTAGCGCAGGTTGTCCTGTGTGAATGTGTTGTAAACACCGAGTGAGAGAGCTTCCTCATCCTCGAAGTCTGTCCATACACGCTGTCCCTTCTCGCCGTGGATGATAGCTGTACCGGTGTCCTGGCAGAAAGGCAATACGCCCTTGCATGCTGTCTCTGCGTTGCGGAGGAACTGCAAGGCTACATACTTGTCGTTCTCCGAAGCCTCTGGGTCGGAGAGAATCTTAGCCACCTGCAGGTTGTGCTCGCGACGGAGCATGAACTCTACGTCGTGGAATGCCTGCTGTGAGAGCAATGTCAGGGCTTCCTTGGAAACCTTGAGGATTGTCTTGCCTTCAAACTCACCGGTGCTCACGCCTTCCTTGCTGAGCAAGCGGTATTCAGTTGTGTCCTCGCCCAACTGGAACATAGGAGCATACTTGAAATCTGGTGTTGATGCCATAATGTTATAGTGTTTTTAAAAGTTTAGTGAATACTTTGCCACAAAGTTACTAAACATTGGAGACAATGCAAAATAAAATCAAGATTTATTTGCCTTATTATGTCAATGGCTTTTGCCAGAACCACTAAAGGTTATATTATTTCCCGTTTAGTACGGTTGTCTCGCCATCGGGGCTAATGACAAGATTATTATTGATTTTAAGATTGTCTACCGAGTGGAAGACAACAGGCTTGTCGTCCTTCGAATTCAATGTGAACACATTGTTTTCGATTGTGATGTTGCGGTGGACGGCACCTTCATTCTTGCGATTCTCCGGATTGATCCAGATGATGGAACCAAGGCAGCGATTGAACACATTGTTGCGGATGATGAGGTTGTGCACCGGACCCGACTCAAACCAACTGCGAGCGTCGTCGGCCACAAGAATAGCACTCATCTGCATGCCGTAGAAATAGTTGTCCTCGATAACCGACGGCTGACGTGTGGTTATGAGGATGCCACGTGTAGGGATGCGGCTGAAGTGGCAGCGTGCAATGTGTACGCGCGGAGTCCATGTGATGTTCTCCACAACACGTGCGCCATTCTTCAACAAGTCGGCAGATACAGGCTTGTTGAG
>CAKQFF010000129.1 GCA_934230685.1 uncultured Prevotella sp.
TACCAAAGTTAGCGGTAGCAAGTCCACCATATACGTGAGGAGGATACTCCCAACCGAACATTAATACTTTCATATTTTTGAATCCTCCTATGTTTTAGTATTTATATTTTTCAAGAAGTTCGAGTGTGCGGAGCACCTCTGCCACATTCATTGCGAACGATATGGCACCACGTCCATGGAACGGTGGGTTGCCATCAAACAGTTCAGGTATTGTACCTATACAATGCTGTACCATCTCATCCTCATAGCCCACCATCTGGCGCTCAATGAACGAGAGACGTGTGCGCTTGTAGATTTTGAGACATGCTTCCATATAGAATCCGCCAAGCCATGGCCATGCTGTGCCCTGATGGTAAGCGTAGTCGCGCTGTGTCTGCGGACCAACATACATAGGATTGTAGCCTCCACTCTTAGGAGAAAGCGAGCGCAGTCCCTTAGGTGTGAGCAGTTCGCGTGTGCAGACGTCGAGCACGCTCTTCTGCTGTGCCGGAGACAGCGGCGAATAGTCGAGAGCTACTGCAAAAATCATATTCGGACGAACGCTCCAGTCGGGATTGTCCTTTGGCTCCACATAGTCGAAGAGATAGCCATACTGGTTGACAAACGTATCGACAAATGAGCTGCCACACAATTCGGCACGCTTCTCATACTCAGCTGCCTCAGCGTCGGCACCAAGCTCTGAAGCCATTGCTGCGCAGAACTTAAGGGCGTTGTACCAAAGGGCATTGAACTCTACGATGTAGCCAGTACGCGGAACAACCGGACGTCCGTTAGCGGTTGAGTTCATCCATGTCACGGCCTTCTCCTTACCCTCAGAGTAAAGGAGTCCGTTTTCCTTAAGATGGAGATTAGGATGCTTGTCGGCTATGATATAGTCGATAATATCGCAAAGGAGCTTGCTGTACTTGCGGTTACACTTCTCGCGACCAACATGCTTGGCATACTGCTGGATTGCCCAAACAGCCCAAAGAAGCACATCAGGCTGCTCGATCTCATACATCTTGGTTGTGAGAGGCTTGTCCTCCATAAACTCGTAGAGTCCACGTGAGGCTGTCTCCATAACAAGCTCGAAGTAGTCTTCCTCCTCAATAGAGAGAGTAAGTCCGGGCAGAGAGATGAATGTGTCGCGTGCGCGGCACTTGAACCATGGATAGCCAGCAAGAATGTAGCGCTCGTCCTTCTTAGTGCGGTTGTGGAACTGGTGGGCAGCATTGACAAGACAATGGAAGAAGTTGTCGCGCGGCGAACGTTCTTCTACCTCTTCGGTGAAAAGCTGCTGCAGCTCTGCTGTATCGCATGCCGAAGTTGAAGCCGAGAACACGATGCTCTCGCCCTTCTCGATGTTCATCTCGAAATAGCCAGGCACGTAGAGATCCTCGTTGGAAGCGTAGCCACGCTCCTGCTCCTTAGGATACTCCACGCCACGATACCAATCGGGCTGGAACACGAAGTTGTTGTCCTTGCTGAACTGCATATAGAGGTCGGGATATCCGGCATACATACAAGTCTTTATACCCTTCTCCACTTCACTATACTCGCGTGAAGCCACTGTGTTCTCGTGTGTGAACTGGCGCACGCTGCGGAAAGCGAGGAACGGACGGAAACGCAATGTTGTTGCCGAATGGGCGTCAACAAGTGTGTAACGTATGAGGATGCGGTCTTCGTAATGCTGGAACACCACTTCCTTCTTAAGAACTACACCACCGACACGATAGAGCGTGGTCGGGACCTTATCACAGTCAAACTCTCGTATGTACTTGTGACCCTTAGGACTGTAGTTATTGCCCTGATACTTGTGCAGACCAAGGTTGAACTCTGCTCCATGCTGTATTACTGTGGCGTCAAGCGACGAAAGGAGAACGTGGTTCTCATCGTCGAGTTCTGGTACGGGCACTACAAGCAGACCATGATACTTACGGGTATTGCAGTCTACAATTGTAGAACACGAATAGGCTCCAGAACGGTTTGTACGCAGCAACTCACGGGGAAGAGACTCTTCCAGGTTTGTCATCAGAGCTTTTTCGAATCGAAGATAACTCATAGGTTTAAATTAAGGTTCGTTATTAGTTTCTATTTTGTTCATTTAGTGCGGCAGTAGTCTTATAAAAAGGCGTTCGCTGCCTTACGAAATCAAAGGTAGTAAAAAATAAGTTACGCACAAAATAAATATGACTATATTTTCAAAAAAAATGCTATTTAGCATTGGTTTTACTAAAAACGCACTAAAAAACAGAGAAATAGTCGTATTTTTCATCGAAAATAACTAACTTTGCCTTACCCCATAGCGAACATCACAAAATTCTATATTTGTAACTTGCCAGGATAATAACTTATGCCAATAAACATTATATACAAGGAGGACATCGCTCGCACAATAGCAGGCTTTTGGCACTGCACAAGCGAATCCGAACTTAAGACGCTTGTCGACCACATGTCGATAAGGCGATTCAAGAAAAATGATACAATCTACCACGAGCAAGAACGTCCCACAAGGATTTACTTTCTTGTGAGAGGCAAGGTGAAGATTGTCAAAGAAAGCGGCCTCAGACGTGCGCAGATTGTGCGTGCCGTGAAAGAGGGAGAGTTTTTTGGTTTTCGCGCTTTCTTTGCCAACGAATGCTACGCCACATCAACAATAGCATTCGAGGACTCCACCATCGCTACCCTACCATTTGATGTGTTGGCAACATTTATCTCCACAAACACCCACATTGCCCAATATTTCATACACGAGCTTGCCAATATGCTTGGCATTGCAGGCGACCGCATTGTGTCGCTTACTCAAAAGCATATACGCGGACGACTTGCCGACACTATTCTGACTCTTAAGGAAAGCTATGGCTATGAAAGCGACAATGCGACTCTTGCAATAGTGATGAATCGCGATGACCTTGCATCAATGTCAAACATGAGCACAAGCAACGCCATACGCACACTTTCGGCATTTGCACAAGAGGAAATATTGTCGATAGTAGGCAAGAGAATTAAGATTATCGATGAAGAGCAGTTGAAGAAGATATCCAAATTAGGATAACAAGAATAAAGAAACAATTAAATCCTGCAAAAGAGCACTTGATATGGTCGTATCATGGCATGAAACGACCATATCATGGTTTGATACGACCGTTTCATGCCATAATACCACTCTCAAAAAATCCGAGCGACCCACTGTCTTATTCCGGTATAAGGAAGTTTATCACTTCCTGCTCCACTGTTATGGTATAAGGTCCGCGCGGTGTGTGCATCAATCGTCCGTCGATGCCCACAAGGGCCTTGCGCGACTCAAGCACCTCCACCTTGCGTGTGCGGTAAGGGTGAACACTCTTGTGGTTAAGGAACTTTCCACGCACAAAAAGATAGAAGCCTTCGAAGAGTTGTGTCATTCCAGGATGATACACTACGCTGACGTCGAGCAAACCATTATAAGGCACAGCGTTGGGCGTCTGTCCATAACCCGTGGCGTTGCCCACACACACGGTCATTACATTGCGCTTCACCTCGTCGGAATTTATCTTCAGGTGCATGCGGTAGTCGAGTCGCTGGAATATCATAAGCACAAACGAGCAGAGGAAGGACAGAGTGCGCGAACCGAAATAATGGCGCGTCTGTCGGCGCAGGTTCATGATGGAGGCTATCAGACCAATGTTGATGCAGTTGAGAAAATAGCGCCGGCAAGCATCACCATACTTATTATTATAGCGTATGCATCCAAGGTCGATGCGGCGCACGCGGCGTTGCTTCAGCCATTTTATGGTCTGTTCGTAGTCGCCCTCGCGGAATCCCCAGAAATGCGCAAAGTCGTTCATCAGTCCATTGGGGATAACACCGAGAGTTATCTCGTCGCGCTGCCTACGGTCAATCTGCATAAGGCAGTTCACGGCATCGTTGAGCGCGGAGTCGCCACCCACAATGACTATAGTCTTGTAGCCATTGTTTATCATCATCTTCACAAGGCGGTCTACTCCAGCCGAGCTTTCACTCTGCACAAAGTCATATTCCACGCCATTGGTCTGAAGACATTTCTCCATCTTCTCCCAACGGTGTTTCGAACTTATGAATTCATGTTTAGGGCAGTAGAGTATGCCCCAACGGTTGTCGTTAATCATAATCAATCGTAATTTTTGTAGTTAAATAAGGCCAACAATTATAAATTCGCCATTTTCAGTATTTTCTCTATCTTTTCTTCCATTGGAAGTGTGGCATCTATCCAGTTTATGTGGAATCCCCTGCGCTCCATACCCCTGAACCACGTCATCTGCCTTTTAGCAAACTGATGGATGGCTATCTCGAGTTGACGGAACATCTCATCGTAGCTCATGTTGCCCACGGCATATTCGGTGACGAATTTATACTCCAGACCATAATATATAAGGTCGTCAGGATTAATCCCCTCGTTGATGAGCGCGCGTATCTCGTCGACCATTCCCTCGTCGAGTCGTGCCTTCAGTCGGCGAGTGATCTTCTCGCGGCGCAGGTTGCGGTCGATGTCGATGCCCACAATCAGCGAATCAACAGGAGGCAACTGGCGCTCGGGAGTAGGATGCTCAAGGTTATAGGTTTCAATCTCTATGGCACGTATGGCCCTTTGTGCAGTATCCACATCGGTATGGTTGTGCATATTTGAGCCATTCTTGCGCTTAAGTTCCAGAAGCATGTCAGTGAGTTCCTCGAGCGTTTTAGAGGCAAGACTATCGCGAAGCTGCTGGTTTTGGGGCACTGGCGAGAGCTGGTAGCCTCCGAGCACAGCCTCGATATAGAGTCCGGTGCCGCCACACAGAATAGGCAACTTGCCGCGCGAGCGTATATCATCGTAGGCGTTGTGGAAGTCCTGCTGATACTGAAAAAGGTTGTATTTTGTGCCAGGCTCAGCAATGTCGATAAGATGATAAGGAATATTCACGCCATCGACATTGTAGTCGGCAAGATCCTTGCCCGTACCAATATCCATGCGACGGTAGACCTGGCGCGAGTCGGCACTTATAATCTCGCCCCCGGTGCTCAATGCCAAGGCTGCAGCCACTGGTGTCTTGCCGCTTGCCGTGGGGCCGAGTATGGTTATCATTTTTTTGTTCTGCATATCGTCAATTGCTTTGCTATGTTTACGCTAAATTTTTGCTATGTTTACGCTAAATTTTTGCTATGTTTACGCTAAATTTTTGCTGTGTTTATGCTAAATAAAAAGATGTCTTTAGTTTTAAGATACAAACTTACAAAAAATTTCTTAATCCTCAAATTTTTAAGCAAAAAAAGACCGCATAGCCTTATGCCATGCGGTCCTTATTCTATGGTTGTGGGTTAAAATTAACCGTTAACCTTCTTCATGTGTGCGATGAGCTCGAGAACCTTGTTAGAGTAACCGATCTCGTTGTCGTACCA
>CAKQFF010000130.1 GCA_934230685.1 uncultured Prevotella sp.
TTCTGGCGAAGACGGTGGTTGGACAAGTCGACACATTTTCCCAGGCGGCATTAAGAAAAATCACGTCATTCTTTTCCAGCTATCGGCCTACCGTTTCATTCGACGAGCTGACCGGAAGCCCGACTTTCTCCATAACAGTTGCCTCCGACAGGCAGGAAGAATCACTGAAACATATATTTGAATACCTGAAACAGTCTGACAAACGAATTTATATCGCAATTGACGAGTTTCAGCAGATTGCGGAATATCCGGAAAAGGGTACAGAAGCGCTACTGCGCTCTTACATTCAATTTCTCCCGAATGTCTATTTCATATTCGCCGGCAGCAGTCAGCACCTCATGTCCGAAATGTTCCTGTCCGCAAAGCGTCCGTATTATCAGAGTTCCCAGATAATGAGTCTTCCCCTCATAGATGTTGGAGAATATGAAGTTTTCGCAAACAGGTGGCTGAAACAGAAAGGAATTGAAATCAGCGATAGCGACTTCAGGTATATTTATGACTTGGTTGACGGCCAGACATGGTATGTTCAGAGCATCCTGAACAGGCTCTACGGAAATGGAGAGGACATTGACAAACATACAATAGTTCGGATCGTCGAGAACACCATTAACGAACAGGAAGATGCATTCATCAACTACTGCAAATCGCTCTCCGACAATCAGGCGGCTCTTGTCGTGGCCATCGCCAAGGAAAAAGGAGTCGCGTCAGTTCTGTCACAGAAATTCATCCGCAAGTACCGTCTGCCGGCGGCCAGTAGCGTGAGCCTCGCCCTCAAGGCGCTGCGGAAGCGCGACTTCGTACATGATTTTAATGGGAAAATAATTGTATATGACCGATTTTTCTCAATCTGGCTGCGGCGGGAAACGGAGTAACAGCGACATCACGCTTCTCCGGTCATTCATCAGTCATCCATCCCGCATCATGAACCTGACCAGAAAATAAAAACTGCGCAGACACTCACCCAAGAATGAGCGGCCGCGCAGCAGGACAAATTCTCACTCTATTCTCGGCAGCATTGATTTTTAATGCATTATAAAACAGAGTGCAAAAATACAACTTGGCATCGTTACCATTTATCTATCTGAACTAACCTGTCATTAGAAAAATATAGAATTGCATTGTAATATCCCCAGACTTCAACAACACCTAAACTATTTCTGGTCGAATATCTATCAGACGGATACCCCCATGCCTTTAAGCACATTTCCTTCGTCATATTGATAGCGACCTTATGGTTTTTTATGTCGTCAGCAAACTCGTTCCCGTATTTTGAAACATTTTCACGTTCTTCCTGCAATCTTCTATTCTCCTCACGAGCCTTAGCTTCTTTCAGAACCGCCATATAATTATTTCGTAAAGAAGCCACCAATTCCTCGGTTTTTTTCTTCAATGCTATAGGGCACACATTACTTACATGGTCATTACCGACATTGATATATGCGTCACACAATGCTGCATATTTATTGTTCCAAGTATCGCCTATTCTTCCATAGCTATTAAGATAATACGCTCGATCGAATTCTCCAAGATAAAATGAATAGCCCTGCCATCTACTTGATTTTTCAGCTTCCTTATATGCATCACTGCCCGTCGAATCGAAAAAATATGTAGCTATGCCGCCTATTTTTAACGAATAAGAATCTGTACCATCAGAAAAGACTCCAATTATCTTATCATCAACTACAATTACCTTTTCGCACTTATATGTCTTGTTCTTTGCGGGTGACGTTACCGTTGCGCCCGTAATCTCGTCTAAAAAAAACTCTTTGTCAATATCAATATAACATTCCTGTCCTTTCAGCAACTTACTCACCTTTTCGACATAAGGGCATGCATACATCACGTAATTAGCAATATTCGTCGGAGTAAAATGGCTAAAATAGGCAGCATCCGTAGGAACATAAAAACAACGACCTTTCTGGTCCGTAAAAATCAGAAGGATATTATTTTTACTGTTTTTCATGATATAACTATCTTTCTTTACAGCCGTTTGGACAAAATTTTTCAACCACGCCTTTATAATCGTGCTATCCGCAACCGGCTCTTGAGAGACTCCTCCCGAATTATAATAAACTATTCTTGATGTAGAGGGCATCTTACAGTTGTCTATATAGTCATGGATATGTCGTTCCAATTGCTCTTTGAAAAGCAGCCGCCCAGTTATCGTATAATATCCTGGCTCCATATCCTCAATCGATAATGTATTATTGACTGAATCAGAACACAAAACGCCGCACGCTTCCTTAGGATAGTAGGCTCTCAACTTGTTTTTAACCAACAGCACACGAATGCCTACAGGATCGACATCCATCTTCCCAAAGAATTGTAATTCAACTCCGTTTTCCAGATCTTTGTCTGATACATGTCGCATTCTCTTGCTGATTATATCATCCTTATTCATCGAGTTTACAACCAGCGACGATGAAAGTTGCTGCTTAGCCTGCTCTGACGACATTATTTCAATTTGAGCAAAAGCGATGTTCATTGTCAGAAGCAATGTCAGCACCGAAAAAAATACCTTTTTCATCTTTTCCAATATATTCAAATGATCTTAATCTTTTGTTTTAGACATCAGGCTTACGAGTATCGATATCACCTCCCCGACAACACTTATGATTATCCCATTGCGCATAAGACCATGAAAAGCCTTTATCACGTGCTTCACATCATCATGAGCGACACCGACATCCATGTACGATGCAAATCCTCCCAATGATTCAAGTCCATCAACAACATCAGTAACCATTACAGTGTTATATATGCTTCTGTAAATGAAATATCCGAATATGTATATTCCTGCTGTCGCAAGCAGATGGATAAAATACAGTTTCTCGTCAGACGTGAATTTGGAATCATCTTCAGCCACTTGTTCTTTAGGCTGAACTGTCTCCACGTCAGCAGAAACAGTCTGAGCGCCATGCTCCTTACCGGCTCCTTCCGGCAAGGAAGCCTTCTCCTCTAACCACATTCCACAATGCATGCATTTCTTTGCCGATGCAGGAATATCCTCACCGCAATATGGGCATTTCTTCGTTTCCATAACTTAAAATCTATTGACGTTTATATCCTTCCAGCTTTCTATCCAGATCTATAATGGATGTTCCCCGATAGAGAGCCTTACAGATATGACTTCAGCGTTCTTTCAATCTCAATAAGTTGATTTCCCCTAGCCAGTGTTTCCATCTCGAACCTTGAAGACTTCTTTTCTTCCGTCAGTCTGACAAGAACATAGAAATCCTTATCTATCGTATATACGATATAATATGAATTTGCAGATTTGGTACTATAATCCTTGGAATAATAGCTGTCATAGACTTTCACGACCTTATTAGATTTCTTCTGTATAAACTTGACATAACCATGAACAACTGTAAGTGCCACTATGGAATCATCATCCTTATTTTCTGCTGCATACTTGTAAGTAATCAACTGATTCAGAACATCTATGTCACCTGCATCATCAATACGCTTATTTAGATAATCCATATCTTTCATAGCCCAGTTGTTATTCCACGTCCATTGTTTCACATAATGTTCTTCAGTATCTTCATCGTTCATTTTCCAATAGCAACGCTGTCCATGATCATACCAATAACTCCCTTTCAACACAATCTTTGTTTTTTCTATCCAAGGGTTTCTGTCCTCCATATCATTCCCTATACTATACGATATTTTTACATCCGGGACATACACATCCTTAACTTTACCCTTCTCTAATTTTTGGGCATATTCATCTACATAGCTCTCTACGATTTCATTACTGACAGATGTCATCAGCACATAGGCTTTCACTTGCGAAGTATCGGCCGTCTTGGAGCCGCCGCATGAAGTGAACACAGAGATTGACGCAATAACAGCAAACGTCGCAATTAAATTTTTAGCTTTCATATTTGTTGGTTTATTATGTTTATATTTCTCAATTAACCCTGTATCTTCTTCAGGGTCTCTGAAAGTTTCGCAGCGACAACATTCGCGTCGGTGGAGGATGTGCAGATATCGGCGATGCAGTCTTTCATGCCGCCGATTTTGTCCTTCATTCCTATTCTGACCAATGTCTTTTTCAGCAGATCCGGATTCTTGTCGCGGTTGCTGAATTTGAACACCACATGATTGTCATCGGACGGAAGGATATCGAAATAGAGATTGCCCTCATCATCACCGGTGGATTCGCACACGAGCGTCTTCCAATACCATATTCTGGTCGTCCAATGATTCAGTGCAGCCGCCCCGGCATTGCCTTGAGAGGCAAGCGCCTCATCGACAGCATTTTTCCACAGTGTCGTGCGATGGTTGGCCTGAATCACATTCTGCAGATATTCAATTCTATCGATGATGAATTTCTGCAGGCCTGGATCCTGGCCGAGAACCTGACCGAGATCCCCTTCCTTGATATCATCATACTGCGCCGGAAGAAACTTCCACCACGAGCCATAAGACCGATAACCGCCATTTGACCATTTAAGCGCCTTGGAGAAATCGGAATCCGGGCCATAGCTCGCCTGAATATAATAGTGCCCTTTATAGAATCCCAGACTTATAACTCCCGGATTCCCGTTTGTCCTGGACTTCATGACAAAGCAGGTTTCTCCACTCCAATTTTCATTTATCTGCATGGGCCAGCCTGAATTATCCCACCTTGTCAATGCTGATTCCCATATACTTACGCCTGATTCAGCCTCTGCAGGAGCAAGGTCGCCGCCGATATCATCAGAATCCGTTTTCACATGAAAAGCGGCATTGAAATTCTTAATCGTCTCCTCCTTTATAGTATCTGAGAACCTGACATCAGAATATTCAAGATCATTCCTCAAAGCATCTACAATAGAGAATAATCCTTTCAGAAGATCGGTTTCACCGACGCTGGCCGAATTTTCCTGCGGGCACACACTGTTCACAACTTCATTTACAGCTTCGCTCACATTCTTGATATTCTCCGGCTTGCATAGCATTGCCACAAGTGCTGTCTGATATTGCAGTTCCTTCTTCTCGTCATCAGTCAGCGAGCCATCCTTGACAGCATCGTACAGCTTTCCGAGAAAAGTCTGATAAACTTTCAGTTTCTCTTCGAATATCTTGGCGTTACGCTGCAATGTCTTTTCCTGATTCGTCTGTCCCTGAAGCAGGATGCACGTCACTACCGCCGTGAACAGCACGCCGAATATTGCGCCCATAATCTGTCCTGGAATCTCTTTACCCGTAAAGATGTGGAAAAAAAGAGCAATGAGACATACTCCAAGCGCACAAAACAGCACCAATGAGAGAAAGCCGCTATTCTCTACAATATAGTTCCACTGTTCTTTGAAAAATTTTCTCATTCTCATAATACAG
>CAKQFF010000131.1 GCA_934230685.1 uncultured Prevotella sp.
TGTCCCTTGAGTATGATGCCAAGGTCGGTGGAATTGATGAAGCCGTTCCCGTCAATGTCGCCGCACAGCAGTGTGATGGTCTGATACGGCTTTCCTTCCATGGCCGTCAGGTTGATGGCAGCATCTCCCACCACGACGCCCTTCACCGTGTAGGTCAGGTGGGCATCCTTGGTGACCACCAGATCGTAGATGCCCTTGGCCACGGCGTCGAAGCTGAAGTTCTGCTCCACCTGCCCGCTGCCGGTAGCAGCAGCAATAGTGGTGCTGTACTGCTCCACGCCACCCTGCATCAGCTGAATGGTAGTGGCGTTGTTCGGGTTGTAGCTCTTCACCATACCGCTGACGCTCACGCCATTGGACTTCACGGGCAGATCGATGTTGATCGTTACCTTACTGCCGTCGGTGACATCGTAGTTGTTGTTACGCGCATACCAACCCGATATTTCACCGTTGACAGTGGGGTTCGGATACTCCCTCGTCAAAATCGGGCGGGTGCCGTCCGTTTTCAGCGTGAGAGCAGCGCGCACTGTCCCATCATTCGTCTCCGGAACGGTGCCGCCGCTGGTGTACGGCCAAGTGAGCTCCTGCACCGTTACGCCCTCCGGCACTCCGCCGACATCCGCGATCGTGGGCAGGGGATCGCCGACGGTCAGGGGCGCGGGCATGGACAGGTCGATCTGCCGGATCGGGGTGGCGGTGAAGGTCAGCGTGTCATATGTGCCGATGATCTTGGCATCGGGCACCGCAAAATGCCCGCCATTCTGGCCGATCGCCACACTGGCGTCGGTGGTAAAGCACGCACCCGGGTTGGCCTTGATGGTGACCTTGACGGTGTAGGTCTTGTCGGGGTCGAAGCGCACAGCACCGGGCAGGGCATCGTCCTCCGTGCCTGCGCTGTCGCCCACCCACCACTGGAAGGAGATGGTGCGCATCTCTTTGGTGGTATACCACAGCGAGATGCTCTCACCCACCGTTTTGCTCATGTCCAGACCGACCAGCGTCTGCCCGGAAATGGCTGCCTCGGCAGCCGTTGCAAAGGTCGCCGTTATGCTCAAGGTCTTGGGTGGGCTGCCATAGCTGCTGTAATTCGGCTTCGGCACATGGAAGATCAGCTCCGGGTTATAGAGTTCGTTTCCTCCGTAGGCTCCCCAAATATTATATTCGTCATAATTGGAGATCTCCCACTTCTTGAACACCTTCCCGGTGGGCGTGTTCGGCACGACCCGTACCCTTGTGCCGACCTTGAGAGCTTGGCTGTAGGCATTGGTCGGAATCATGACCTCTGTACCGTCTTCCTTCATATAATAGGCGGTGCAGTTGCCGTTATAGGTCGAAACCGGTACCGTTTGCAAACTCTCCGCCAGCTTGAAGGTATACGCCGTGCGCTCGTAGGCGTATTCGCCGTTCGCCGTGGGGACAAGGGTGAACACGCTGATGGTACCCGCGCCGCGCACATCAAAGGGCTTGGTGTAGTTCGTCGAGAGTCTGGGGGTTGCGTTGCCGTTGGTATCGTAGGCTATGGTGGCGTTAAGGGGCCAGTACATCGTCGATTCCAGCGTCACCGTTACCACATTCTCCGTCATGGTGTAGGTGCTGCCGTCCGGGTTCAGCGTTTGGCCGCCCTCCTTGGTCTTCACGGTCACCTTCGGGGCGGGCAGGGTCTCTATCTTCGACAGATGAACCGCGGCGTAGTCATGGCTCAATTTCCGGTATGTCACACCGTCCACGGTAAAGGCCTTGGCCAGCTTAAAGTAGAGGATCTCGTTCGAGCCGCTGTCGGTGATGGTGACCTTGCCGTTCTCCACCTTGGTGCCCATGTTGGACTCGGACGGCTGCTCGTCTACCCGATACCAGACCTCATAGCCCTCGGGCGCCTCCACCGTCAGGTCGATCGAGCCGTAGAAGTACTGCCGATTGCCGTCGCTGACCACCGTATCGCCGTGTTTCACGGTAGGTTTACCGGTGGGCTGCAGAGCGTAGCGCACCTCGCTGGTGATCTCCTTTATGATGGGGCCTGCGTAGGCCTCGATGCGCACGTCCTGTGCGGCGGTGACCTCCACTTCAAAGGGGCCGCTGTAGTCATTGAGTTTTCCCCACTTGTTCTTGTCGTAGTCCCACAGGCAGTACTTGATGGGTGCGCCCCGCTCCGCCGTGATGGTCACAGTTTTGGTGCCGCCGTCGTGCGCATCATAAATCTTGGTGTCGGGGCTGATGTACGGCGGGGCGACAGGCGGATCAAAGGTAAAGGGCTTGCTGATGAAGCAGTAGTTGGAATCATCGTCCATGCAGGCGATGCGATAGCGCCCCGGCGGGATGTTGAAGTGCCAGTTACCCAGTTCATCTGTGCCGCCGAAGGCATTCTTATCGGCATAGAGCCGGGCGCTGCGCAGGTTCATGAGGGGGCTGCCATCCAGGTCATCGACGGCATAGGTTTTCTCGCCGTACGCGGGCAGCTGCGCGGGCACCAGCATAACTCTGTATCCGCCGGTGGTGATGATGTCGTTCGCCTTCTTAAAGGTCATGTCCTGATAGGCGTAGCGGGTCTGTTTGGTGACGCCTTTGTCCCATTGCACGCTGTAGCCCACATCGCTCAGGGTTGGCCCTGCCGTCATGGGGTCGTACACCGGCACCAGCACCATATCCCGCTGGATATTGGTGAATTTCTGGGTGAGATTCTTCCAGCTTGTGCCGCTTCCGCTGCCCTCCGGGTTCAGGGCGTCGTACCAATAGAGGAAGGTACCCTTTGTGCCGGTTGTGGTCAGCTGAATGCTCTCACCCTTGCGCACAACATGGATGTCGTTGAGCTCCGGCCTTAAGACCTTGGCATAGTAGAGGTTGGATCCTTGGGGATTGTCCTCCGGTTTCTCCCAGCGCATAATCAGTCCCTTGGACTGCTGCACGGTGGCGACACCCTGCGGCGCCCAGATGTACTCGATGGAGCCCCAGTTACGGATCCACCTATTGTCCGCCACCTTGACCGATTCGCCGATGCGGAGACTGCCGCGGTGCATTCCTCCGGTGCCCAGCTGGGGGTCTGCCCCGCGGCAGCCGATGGCCCAGTTGTCGGCATTCTCCTCGCCCTTTGTATAATACTTCTCATACCAGTCGTCAATGGCAGCGGAATAGGAAGTGATGCTGACGCCGCCCTCCGCCCGGACAAGGTTCGCCATGGCGTCTTTGTCGGAGAAATAGATGTTGTAGGTGGGGTAGTCCCGATACATGGCGAGCATGTCATCGTTGGCGCCGCTGCCGTCGAGGGCATAGCGCTGGATGTTTCCTTCATTCAGGATGTTCAGGTGGCCGGTGGTGTCCACCGTCAGCGCCTCGCCGCCGCCCCAGAGGCGGATATCGCTGAGGACATTGGCATGGGAGATGATATCCACCGAAGCATCGTTCAGCAGATTCATCTGTGTGGCGCTGATGGCCATGTTGACCCGGCCCTGATTGCCGCCGTAGAAGCCCTCGCCGGTGGTTGAGTTGTTACTGGTGTTCAGCGCTCGGCCGGTCACCTCGATGTTCAGCTTGGCGCCGTCCTTCACGGTCAGAGTACCTGCTTGGATGCCGGTCATCGCATCGCCCTCCGGGCCGCTTCCGCTGTTATTCATCTTGATGTTCACGGTGGGGCCGTAATCGACAGTGTCGGACAGTAGTGGCTCGCCGCCGATGACCACCTTGCCGGCGCGGATGCCCACCGGCGAGCTGCCGTTTTCCGCTGTGCCGTTATAGTTGATGTTCAGCGTGCCGCGGCCGGTGATCCACACATCATTTGTCTTATCTCCTCTGGCAGAGATTGCCACAGGGTACTTATACGCTCCGGGTCTCTGCGCGTTCATGGTCAGGGTTTTGCCCTCGGGAATGATCAGCTCAACGGTTTTCTCATAGGCATAGATAAAAGCGTGGTTCCCGCTCATGGTCGTATCTTCCTGCACAATGACCTTGGGAGTGAGGTCATCAACATGCTGCAAGTCGATGCATGCGCCGTCGAGGTTGCCCTTTAAGTACAGCTTGGTGCCACAAAAGTAGGCCACATAGTTGCCGGTGGTGATGAAAGCCTGCCGTCCAAATTCATCCTCAACGGTCTTCACCTCGGCATTCAGGCTGCACTCGGTGATATACTGGTAGCCCTTTAGAGTGACCCGTTTGCTGTCGTCGATCCAATCGCCGAAGTACAGGGATACTATGCCAAAGGCGCTCGATGGCCCCGCCATTGCAGCACCCTGCCGGGCGGTCTGCTCCTCCTGTACCTCCTCCGGCTCTGGCTCGGGCAGGGGTTCCTGCTGCTCGTTGGTTCCCCCGTTGGTTCCCCCGTTGGTTTCCTCGTTGATTCCCTCAACGGTCAGAGCCGCCGGCTCCGCGCCCGAAGGGGGCTCTTGCGCGGCAAGCTCGCCCATCGGTACGAGCGCGAAGTCCTCCGCGGGGAGAACCGCGTCTGCGTCGATGCGCACGCCGTCCAGCGTGGCCTTGTGATACAGCCTGCCCTCGTAATAGAGCGCCAGATAGTCACCATCTGTGAGGAAGTCCTCATCAGCGCCATCGTGCACCGCAGCCGTGGGGCTGCACTCGGTGATGTACTCGCCGTGGTGCAGGTCGAGCTGCCCGCCCTCGGCGAATACCAGCCGCACATAGCCGTAGTCCTCCTGCGGCGCAGGCGGGCTGAGGTCATCGTCCACCTCGTCGGCTGACGCCATAGCGGGCAACATTCCCATCAGCATGATAAGCGTTAAGAGCCATGCGGACAGGCGTTTGGGTGTCAGTTGTTTCACGGTCAGTACCCTCCTTTCTGAAAACTTATTATGCTTTGGGCACTATCCGCCGAAGTTCACCGAAACGGCGGACTTGCCGTAGTGCTGACCTTGCAGAACAATACCGAGATCGGTGGAATTGATGAAGCCGTTTCCATCCAGATCTGCGGCCTTATCTCCTGCGGTCGCTGTAGATTTTCCGTAGTTCTGTCCCTTGAGTATGATGCCAAGGTCGGTGGAATTGATGAAGCCGTTCCCGTCAATGTCGCCGCACAGCAGCGTGATGGTGCGGATTGCCGCCTTGCCGTGCTTTGTCAGGTCGAGGGGCGTGCTGCCGACGGTGACGTTTTTCACCGTGTACTTGAGGTGCGCGCTCTTGGTGACCACAAGGTCATAGGTGCCCGGGGCCACGGCGGGGAAGCTGAAGGTCTGCTCCTTCTGACCGCTGCCGGTGGCTGCTTTGATAGTAGTGCTGTACTTCTCCGTGCCGTTCTGCACGAGCTTCACCGTGGCGGCAGCGTTCGGGTTGTAGCTCTTGACCTTACCGCTTACCGCCACGCCCG
>CAKQFF010000132.1 GCA_934230685.1 uncultured Prevotella sp.
TTTCTTCTTCTCTATGATAAAGAGGATGCTTCAACCGTCAAAGTCAATGTTGTCAAGCAACTTGTGCGAGACATGGAATTTGATATTGAATAGAATCTAACAGGTATATTTATCACTTATAAAACCGATGATACCAAGAGTAAATGGTATCATCGGTTTTTTATTTATGAGTCCACTTTAAAAAGTGGTTGGAATGATGCAGCATAGACTTTGCAACTTGGTTGCAGAAGATTTGCCGTAACTTTGCACCATAATAAATAATGTACTATAAAAATATAAAGATTATGGGCAAATGTAAATGTTGTCATACTCATGAGCATAGCCACGATCATCATCATGATCATGGACATCAACACCACCATCATGAGCATGGCGAAGGAGGACTGAGAGGAAAGCTGTTGCTGATAGCTGCAACAGTTTTCCTGCTTATAGGAGCAGTGGTAGTGGAGCACAACACAAGTCTTGCCACATGGCAATTGCTACTTGTGTATCTTGTGCCATATCTGTTGATTGGTCATGACACACTTGGCGAGGCATTGGAGGGAATAGCCAAGGGCGACATGTTCAACGAGGACTTCCTCATGTCGGTGGCTACGATAGGAGCCTTGTGCATAGGTTTTCTGCCGGGAGCCGAGACACAGTTTCCCGAGGCAGTGTTTGTGATGCTCTTCTTCCAAGTGGGCGAACTCTTCGAGGGTTATGCCGAGGGCAGGAGCCGTGAGAGCATTTCGCATCTGATGGACATACGTCCGGATGTGGCAAATGTGGAGCGTGACGGAAAGGTAGAGTCGGTAAAACCAGAGGATGTAAAGGTGGGTGAGACTATCGTAGTGCGTCCGGGCGAGAAGATACCTCTCGATGGAATAATTGTAGAAGGCACCACATCGCTCAACACAATAGCCCTGACAGGCGAGAGTTGTCCGCGAGATGTAGCGGAAAGAGACGAGGTAGTGTCAGGTTGCATCAATCTTACGGGAGTGATACGCGTGAAGACAATGAAGACATTTGGCGAGAGCACAGTGTCCAAGATAATCCGACTCGTGGAGAGTGCCAACGAGAACAAGTCGCGCAGCGAGTCGTTCATCACCCGTTTTGCTCGTGTCTATACCCCGATAGTAGTGTTTGCGGCATTGGCATTGGCCCTCATTCCGCCTTTCTTCTCGGCAGAAGGTTATGCCACAGCATTCTCCACATGGTTGTATAGAGCATTGATATTCCTCGTAGTCTCTTGTCCTTGTGCCTTGGTCATCAGTGTACCGTTGTCGTTCTTCGGAGGCATCGGAGCAGCATCGCGTGGAGGAATACTCATCAAGGGCAGTGGATATATGGACACATTAGCCAACCTTGGCACAGTAGTGTTCGACAAGACAGGCACACTTACTCATGGTGAGTTTGCTGTAGAGGCAGTGCATCCGAGTGATTTCGACGAGCATGAACTGCTTCATCTTGCTGCCCATGTGGAGCATTTCACCACCCATCCCATAGGAGCTGCCCTGCGTGATGCCTTCCCTTCGGAGGCAACCGATGGTTGCAAGATAGAAGATGTGGAGGAGATAGCCGGTCGAGGAATACGCGCTAAGGTGTCAGGTCGCACAGTATGCGTGGGCAACAGCAAGATGATGGATGACATAGGCTTGGAAGCCCACAACTGTCATTTGGCAGGCACAATCATTCATGTGGCTGTCGACGGCAAGTATGCCGGACACATTGTCATCAACGACAAGATAAAGGAGGACAGCGCTGAGGCTATAGCCTCGCTGAAACGTCTTGGTGTGGAGAAAACGGTTATGCTCACTGGCGACCGTGAAGCCGTAGGCAATGATGTGGCAGAGCGTTTAGGCTTGGATGAATACCATGCCGAACTCCTTCCTGCCGACAAGGTGGCCCATGTGGAACGGTTGATAAGTGAAAAGACCGAAGGAAAGAGTCTTGCTTTTGTCGGCGACGGTATAAATGATGCCCCTGTGCTTAAGCGGGCTGATGTGGGCATAGCCATGGGTGGTCTTGGCAGCGATGCAGCTATAGAGGCAGCCGACGTGGTGCTCATGGACGATAAGCCGTCGAAGATATCCACAGCCATAGGCATAGCACGCCGTACAATACACATTGCTCGTGAGAACGTGGTGTTTGCCATTGGAGTGAAAGTGGCAGTGCTTCTGCTTGCAACCGTAGGCCTTGGCAATATGTGGATGGCAGTGTTTGCAGATGTGGGCGTGACGGTATTGGCAGTGCTTAACGCAATGAGGACTTTGAGCAAAAAATGACGATATTAGTATACTCATTCCAGCTATGTGGGAAATTGCGGAGACCTATGCATATATACAAAAAATGAGGAGAATGCCGAAGCATTCTCCTCATTTTTTGTATATATGCAATTACTGCTGTTTAGTATTCCATTGAGAATGTGATGCCGCGACGCATCATGTCGTTGGCAGTTGACTTAAGGCGAACGAGGAAGTTCTCATACGAAGGCTTGTTCTTTGTCCATCCTGCCTCGGCAAGAGCAACGGCACGTGGATAGGCCTGATAGTAGATGCGCTCGGGAGTTGTTATGCACTCGCTCCAGAGAGTTCCTGCCACTCCAAAGAGGTTGTTCTTCTCGAAGTTCTCGTCATTGCCCCATGAAGGGTCGAGAGAGTAGGTGGCCTTGAGGGATGTTGTAGGCATACCCCAGTTCACTTCAGGCATGTCACCCTTGGCCATAGGATAGTCGAAGTAGCAATGCTCGCCAGGGCAGAGCATGATGCGTGCGTTGTTCTCCACGGCAGCATCAAGAGCCTTCTGTGTGAGTCCATGACGCCAAGCGAAAGTTACGCAACCCGGCTGAATCTTCTTGAAGTCAGTCTCATACCAGAACATAGGAGTCTTATGGTAGGTGTCGCGCAAGAGTTCGATGATGCGGTCGAAGAGATAACCCTGCAACTTCCAGTTCTCCGAGCGGTCGGTGGTTGTGATGCCGAGCTTCTGCTTCAAGGCCTGACACTTAGGACAGTCGGTCCAGCAGTCGAGGGCAGGATTGCCTGCCTCGTCGCCACCAAGATGGATGTATTTCGACGGGAAGATGTCGGCAATCTCCTTGAACACATTACCCAAGAACTCGTAAGTGAACTCATTGCCAGGGCAGAGAAGCTCGTTGGAAACACCGCAAGTGGTGCGGATAGGCACCTGGCGCTGGTGGCAGGTGAGTTCAGGGAACACGCTGATAGCTGCAACCTCATGACCAGGCATCTCAATCTCAGGCACAATCTCAACGTGATATTGTGCGGCAAACTTCACCAAGTCGCGCATCTGCTCCTGAGTGTAATATCCCTTGTAAGGTCTCTGCAAGTCGTCCTGACCCCAACGTGATGAGGCCTGTTCAGTAAGCTGCGGATACCTCTTTATCTCTATACGCCAAGCCTGGTCGTCGACCAAGTGCAGGTGAAGAGCGTTGAGCTTATAGCGAGCCATTTCGGGGATAAAGGCTTTCAGTTCGTCAAGCGGAATGAATGTACGGGCAGGGTCGACCATCAACTCACGTACATGAGTGCGTGGAGTGTCCTTGATTGTGAGCTGAGGAATGGCATCAACACACTCCTTATTGCCCGAACCAAGGAGTATCTGGTCGAGAGTCATCAATCCCCAGAACACACCGCGCGGAGTCTTACCCTTGATGTTCACGCCCTTAGAGTCTACAGTGAGAGTGTATGCCTCGTCATCCTCGAGCGAAGAGTCGATATCAAGGAAGAGTTGCAAGCCACGCTGACGGCTGTTCACTATGTTGCCGATGCGGTTGCTGAGCATTTCGCGGGCACGCTCCACCTCATTGTTCAATATAGTGCCGGCACCATCATTGTGCGAAACAACGATATTCCAAGCAGTCTGCACGTTCAGAGTCTTGGCACCCTTCTGTATTGTGAGCACCTGCGGCATAGGAGTGAGACATTTTGTAGGGTCGCTCACCTCGTTGGCCATCTTAGGCTCTGCATAGAAACGGCTCCATCCGGCAGCCTTCATATAAGCCTTCTCGCTACCCTTAGGAACGATGAGCTTCACGCTGCCCGGCTCAATGCCATAGAAAGAAGAAACGGCAGCCTTAGGCGGCACCTTAGAGTTCACCTTAACAGTCTTCAAGCCCGACAGACGTGAGAAAGCGTATTCGCCAATGACAGGCGCACCCTCGATAGTAAGCTCCGAAATGCTCTTGCATCCCGAGAAAGCGGCGTTGCCTATAGTCTCTACCGATGCAGGGATAGTGATGTTCTGGAGTTTGTCGCAAGCAAAGAAAGCCTGGGTGCCTATAGTCTTCAGCACTTTAGGCAGAGCGATGCCCTCAAGCTGATGGCATGAGTGGAAAGCGTTTTTAGGAACGTCGGTGCTCTGAGCGTCGGCAAGGTCGATATTGCGCACCTGGAAACACAGGTCGCGCATCTGACGATAGTCGCCTTTGCGTTCTGTAGAAAGTTCACCCGTGAGTTTCAGGCTCACAGCCATTGACTTCTGCTCCGGCTTAAGGTCGTTCATGCGAGCGACTGTCTGAGCCGAGACAGCTGCCGACACGATAGCAGCGGCAGAAAGTAGAAAAAATCTTTTCATTTGTTGTTTAGATTGTTGTTTATAATTACAACTGCAAATTTACAGCCTTTTTCCGAAATAAACGACATTAAGCCACACTAACTTAGTGGCGATGGCTACACAAGCCCGTCGATATGCTTCTTAAGTTCCTTCAGTTCCTCGCGCACACTTATCAGAGTGGCAAGTATGTCGGCATTCTTGTCAACACCGGCGCGGTTCTTGTTAAGCATCTTGCGTGCGGCGGCAATCTTGAATCCTCGCACCTTCACGAGGTTGTGTATCACGCGAATTTGCTCAATATCCTTCTCCGTATACTGGCGCACATTCTGTCCTACGGTCTTAGGTTTCAGATGAGGAAACTCCGTCTCCCAATAGCGCAATGTCGACTCGCGCACGTCGAACATCTGTGCCACTTCCTTGATAGAATAGTAGAGTTTCACGTTCTTGTTGGTGTTCAGTGCCATATTATTTATTAATTTATTTGCAAAAATAACCAAAACGGAGTATCTTTGCAAATGTTTTAGAAATAAATAAACAAATATAGATAACATATATACAATATGATGACAGCTAACGAAATCCGCGACTCGTTCAAGAAGTTTTTTGAGTCGAAAGGACACACCATCGTGCCAAGTGCTCCGATGGTAATCAAGGATGACCCAACATTGATGTTCACCAACGCTGGTATGAACCAGTGGAAGGACATCATCCTCGG
>CAKQFF010000133.1 GCA_934230685.1 uncultured Prevotella sp.
CTATTTTATCTCCTATAAGCTTGTATTTAAAGGAGTTTCAAGAGATTGTTAAAAGATTTTCGTGGACAGTAGTGAATTTGTTTATAATTGATTTTAGTAGAAATTATACTTGTTGTTTGATTGAAAAACCGGTCCATAATACATTATTATATAATATACATGGCCCAATCCATCGTATTTTGGGGTGTTGAGAGTTTTAATTTGGTTTAGAACTAAGGGTTGTCTATTTTTGATTTTTTTATGTTTATTTGGTTTACGGATGTAAAATTACTACTTTTTTGTTAACGCTAATTAAGAAAGATAATAAATATTCATGTTATTTGCATAGTTTAACAATAGAGGGCGTTTTCTTAGGGAATTAACAATAATAATCTAAGATTATCGTTGCTTGCGGCATTTTAAATGTTGTATTGTCATGAAAGTCATTAAGTCATTAAGAAATTGAAGAATTAAGGAAAAAAACGTAAAAAATGCCCATGTGTTTTTCTTAATGACTTAATGACTTTATGACTTAATGACCATTGCCAAAAAAACGACAAGAAAAGGGCATGTTTTTTTCTCTCTGCCGAGGAAAAAATTTTTTCCTGCCGAGAGAGTTTATTTTGGCTGTCCGGAGCGTAGGCTTGTATTGCTGTAGAAATTGGTTTAGTAGAAGGAGACACAGAGCAGTCTTTTGGCAAAACACAAATTCCCTTTTTTCATTTACATTTTCGACAAATCCTTTGTTTATGGGCATCCGCGGGGTGTATTGTCCGTTTTGTATTGCCATTTGTCCAATATGTGACGCTTGATTTTATTCAACAAGTGTAATTTTGCAACCGAAATAAAGACCTAACCGCTTCAAGTCTTCATAACCGTTTCAAGTCTTCAATTTGAATATAAATAAGAATCAAAAACCATATTTACCTAAACGTTTTCAACATGAACCAAACAAAAGGAAACAAAACCGCTGGGCGTTTCTCGCTGCTGCTCGCCGGACTGCTTGCCACGTCAAGCCTCTCGGCACAGGCTCAGAACCGCGTAATTAAGGGCAGCGTAGTAGATGCCAATAACCAGGAACCTCTTATGGGAGCCACCATCATGCTCGACGGTGGCAAGACGGGAGCCGTGACCGACATCGACGGCAACTTCTCACTTACAGTTCCCGAAGGAACAAAACAGATTTCTGTAACATATATAGGATATGTGGCAAAGACCGTGCAGCTCAAGAGCGGCATGATGACCATACAGCTCGACTCAAACGACAAGCAGATTGGCGAGGTTGTGGTGGTGGGCTACGGTACAACACGCAAGAGCGACCTCACGGGCTCTGTGTCGACAGTCAAGGCTAAGGACTTCAACAAGGGAGCTATCTCCTCGCCCGAACAGCTTATCAATGGCAAGGTGTCGGGTGTGCAGATTATGTCGAACTCTGGCTCTGCAACATCTGGTAGCACTATTCGCGTGCGTGGTGGCGCTTCATTGAACGCCTCAAACGACCCGTTGATTGTTGTCGATGGTGTGCCTTTGGAGCTTGGCGGCATCTCTGGAGCCGACAACTTCCTGAGCATGATCAATCCGCAGGACATCGAGTCGATGACCGTATTGAAGGATGCTGCCTCTACAGCCATCTATGGTTCGCGTGCATCCAACGGCGTTATTCTCATCACCACCAAGAAGGGTTCCGACGACAAGCTCAACGTGCAGTTCTCATCAACCAACACCATGCAGACCCGCGCTCAGATGGTGGACATATTGAGTGCCGACGAGTTCCGCTCGGTAATCAACGCCCAAGGCACTGACGCGCAGAAGGCTCTGCTTGGCAATGCCTCTACCGACTGGTATGATGAGGTCTACCGCACATCTTTCTCAACAGACAACAATCTTTCGCTCTCAGGAAACATTGTTAAAGGTCTGCCTTTCCGTGCATCCGTGGGCTATGCCAACCAGAACGGCATCATTCGCGGTGACAAATCGGAGCGTTTCACCGGTAGTCTTGTGCTCAACCTTAGCTTCTTCAACGACCACCTTAAGCTCACGCTCAACGCCAAAGGCTCGCTCACCAAGAACTCATTCTATAACGGCAACGCCATCTGGGCAGCTGCAACATTTAATCCCACATTGCCCGTCTACTCAGGTTCATCGGCCCTTGGCGGCTACACCGAGTCGCTCGATGCAAGCGGCAATCCTATCAACACATCGGCAGGACAGCGCAACCCGCGCGGACTCGTCGACATGTACGACGCTGGCAGCGACGTGAAGCGATTCATCGGCAACTTCGATGTCGACTACAAGCTCCACTTCTTCCCCGATGTGAAGCTCCACGCAACTGTAGGCACCGACGTGGCCGAGGGCAAGGGCCACACCCGCATCCCCGACTATGCAGCCTCCAACTACTTCGATGGCGGCTACGATTATAACTATGGTCCGCAGAAGAAGATGAACAATCTGCTCACCGTTTACGCCAACTACGGCCACTACTTCGAGGACGCGAAGAGCAATGTCGACGCAACCATCGGCTACGACTACCAGTATTGGAAGTCAACTTCGCCCGAAACAATAGAATATAATGTGGCTGGCTCGCAGCTCAAGACCCACAAGGCAGAGGACTATCGCCACACGTTGCTCTCTTACTACGGTCGTGTGAACTATTCGTTCGACGGACGTTATCTCCTCACAGCCACTATGCGTCGCGACGGCAGCTCGCGCTTCGGCAGCGACTATCGCTGGGGCACATTCCCTTCGGTAGGTTTGGGTTGGACAATAAGCAACGAGTCGTTCCTCAAGGACAACAAGGTGCTAAGCAATCTCAAGCTCCGTGCCTCTTACGGTGTGACGGGTCAGCAGGAGGTTGGCGGCAACTACAATTATCTGCCGGTCTATACCTACAGCGCAACTGGAGCCGAGGCTTATGTCAACGGCACATGGATTAAGACCTACCGTCCGGAGGCTTATGTGTCGAACCTGAAATGGGAGACAACCGACTCATGGAACGTAGGTTTCGACTTCGGATTCCTGAAGAACCGCATCTCAGGTTCGTTCGATTTCTACACTCGCAAGACCAAGGACCTCATCGCAACTGTTCCGGCTGCTGCAGGCACACAGTTTGGCAAGACCATCACAACCAATGTGGGTAATGTGGACAGTCACGGTATTGAGGTGACGCTCAGCGCAACACCGGTGCAGACAAAGGACTGGGAATGGAACCTCTCATACAACTTCACATGGCAGAAGATGAAGGTGAAGAACCTCTCGCTCGTGAAGAGCGACAGCGAGACCAACATGATTGTTGGCCCTACGGTGAAGGACCAGAACCAGATTCAGGTGCTCACCGAGGGTTACACTCCAAACATGTTCTACGTCTACCACCAGCTCTACGACCGCAACGGAAAGCCTATCGAGGGAGCCTATGCCGACGTTAACAACGATGGAACAATCAACGAGTCGGACCGCTACCGCTACCACTCGCCGATGCCCGACTATATCATGGGCCTTTCAACCTCGCTCCGCTACAAGCAGCTCACACTCGGCATGAGTTTCCGCGCAAACATCGGCAACTATGTCTACAACGCTACGGCTATGAACACGGGTGCTTGGGAATTGGAGACTTGGGCCGACGGACTGCAGCTCAACAATCTCAACCGCAGCTACATGAAGACTGGATTCCAGACACGCCAGTATCTGTCGGACTATTATGTGGAGAACGCCTCGTTCCTGAAGCTCGACAACATCAACTTGAGCTACAACTTCGGAAAGGTGTCGAAGTGGTGCTCGCTGTCGCTCTCGGCTATGGTGCAGAACGTGTTCTGCATAACCAACTATTCAGGTGCCGACCCGGAAGTGCCAAACGGTGTTGACAGCAGCTTCTATCCACGTCCAAGAACCTACTCGCTGAGCTTGGGACTGACGTTTTAGAAATGATTAATTATTAGTTGTTAATTATTAATTGATGGAGACTGAATCATTGATGGATGAGGTTAAACCATTGATTGCTAATTGCTAATAAGAACGACATAAGTAGTAAGACTAAATAAGTGATTGTGTAATTAACTCAAGGAGGGCGCGGCTTCGTGTCGCACCTCCTAACCTAAAAACCGACCAAACAATGAATAAATATTTCTTGGGTTGCATCGCCGCCGCTGCTCTCACTCTAAACACCGCCTGCACCGACGACCTCAACCAATTTCCTCACAACGAAACCACCTCAGAGCAGGTGTACACCAACGTGCAGAACTATGAGGCTGTGCTTGGAAAGATTTATGCCTCGATGACAGCCACTGGCCAGGAAAGCTCTGGCGTGGACTATTCGTCCAATCATGGCGAAAACTACATGCGCACCTTCCTCAACCTTCAGGAAGGACCTACCGACGAGATGGCCTACTCGTGGCTTACGGGCGACGACATGACCAACATCTCGTTTATGAAGTGGGACGCCAACGACACTTGGGTGTCGGACATGTACTACCGCATTTATTACAACATCACACTCTGCAACGAGTTCCTGCGCAACTGCTCCGACTCTAAGATTTCGTCTTTCTCGGAAGCCGACCAGCAGAAGCTGCGCCGCTATCAGGCAGAGGCCCGTTTCATGCGTGCCTTGTTCTATTTCCATGCTCTCGACCTCTATCGCAACATTCCGTTCGTGACAGAGAACGACCCTATCGGATCTTACGTTCCGCCACGCTACACTCCGCAGGAGACATTCAACTACATAGAGTCTGAACTGAAGGATTGTGTGGCTAATCTTGCCTCGAAGGCCGATTGCCCTTACGGTGAGGCTTCGAAGGGAGCTGCCTACACATTGCTGGCAAAGCTTTATCTCAATGCCGAGGTTTACACTGGCACAGCCAAGTATACTGAGTGCATCGAGGCTTGCAACAATGCCATTGCCCAGGGCTACTCGCTCAACAGCGACTATGCTCAGCTCTTCAATGCCGACAACGACAAGCGCACCAACGAGATTATCTTCGCCCTGCCGCAGGACCCCGACCATCTGCTCACATACGGTTCCACCACCTATCTTATATGTGGCTCGGCAAGCAGCACATCTACAGCGCAGAACTCTGCCGACCTTGGTGTGGCTTCGCCTTGGGGCAACTTCCGCTCACGTGGCAACCTTACAGCTAAGTTTGCCGATAGCGACAAGGACCACCGCTACATGTTCTTCACCGATGGACAACAGCAGTATATCAGCGACTTCACCAACCAGCAGGACGGCTATCTCTTCATGAAGTGGACCAACCTCAAGGACAAT
>CAKQFF010000134.1 GCA_934230685.1 uncultured Prevotella sp.
GCTTTATCCTACATCTTATATCAAGAGTATGCACCTCGGCAAGGAGTGCGCCCTCATCACCGACGGACGCTTCTCTGGTGGCACGTCTGGCCTAAGCATTGGCCACATCTCGCCCGAGGCGGCAGCAGGCGGCAACATAGGCAAGATAATGGATGGCGACATCATCGAGATAGACATTCCCAACCGCTCTATCAACGTCAAGCTGAGTGACGAGGAGCTTGCCTCGCGTCCGCAGCAGCCTCTCAAGCGCGACCGTCATGTGAGCAAGGCATTGCGTGCCTACGCCCAGAGCGTGAGCTCGGCTGATAAGGGTGGAGTGAGAATAATCTAAAAAAAACGAAGCAAAGGAGAAAACTATTATGGAACAGATAACAGGAGCAGAAGCCCTCATGCGCTCTCTTCAGAACGAGGGAGTGAAGACAATATTCGGCTATCCCGGCGGTGCAATCATGCCGGTGTTTGATGCTCTCTACGATTATACACGAGGCGACAACAAGGTGTTCAATCATATTCTTGTGCGCCACGAGCAGGCGGCTGCCCATGCCGCCGAAGGTTTTTCGCGTGTCAGCGGTGAGGTTGGCGTGTGCTTGGTGACAAGCGGTCCGGGCGTTACCAACACCCTTACTGGTGTTGCCGACGCCATGATCGACTCCACACCTATCGTTGTCATTGCCGGACAGGTGGGTGTTAGCGCGCTTGGCACCGACGCCTTCCAGGAGGTCGACCTCGTAGGTTTGGCTCAGCCTATCAGCAAGTGGAGCTATCAGATTCGCCGTCCCGAGGACATTGCCTGGGCTGTGAGCCGTGCCTTCTACATCGCCCGCACGGGCCGTCCGGGTCCTGTGGTGCTCGACTTTCCCAAAAGTGCCCAGGTAGACAAGTGCGAGTGGCAGCCAGCCAAGGTTACCTCCGTGCGCAGCTACGAGCCTTATCCCAAGATTCAGGACGACCACGTGGCTGCTGCTGCCGAGCTTATCAACAAGGCAGAGCGTCCTCTTGCCCTTGTGGGTCATGGCGTGGAGCTTGGCGGAGCTCAGAACGAGCTTCTTGAATTTCTTGAGAAAGCCGACATACCCGCAGCCCGCACCCTGCTCGGACTCTCGGCCCTTCCCTCCGACCATCCCCTCAACATGGGAATGCTCGGCATGCACGGCAGCTATGCGCCCAACGTCATGACTCAGCAGGCCGACGTAATCATAGCCATCGGTATGCGCTTCAGCGACCGTGTCACGGGTCGTCTCGACACCTATGCCAAGCAGGCCAAGATAATCCATCTCGACATCGACAACGTTGAGATTGATAAGAACGTCAAGACCGACGTCTCTGTCGTGGGCGACTGCAAGATGTCGCTCCCTGCCATCACCCGCTTGCTCAACAAGAGTCAGCACACGGAGTGGATTGAGGGTTTCAAGCCCTATCTTGAGCAGGAGACTGAGCAGGTCATCGAGCCAGCCATCCATCCCCAGGACGGACCCCTCCTCATGGGCGAGATTGTCAACGCCGTGGCCGAGGCCACCAATGGCGAGGCTGTGCTTGTCAACGATGTGGGTCAGAACCAGATGTTCTCCTGCCGCTACTTCAAGTTCAAGCGCAAGCTCAGCGTCGTCACCAGTGGCGGTCTTGGCACAATGGGCTTCGGTCTGCCAGCTGCTGTGGGTGCTACCTTCGGCACTCCCGACCGCACCATCTGTCTCTTCACGGGCGACGGCGGTTTCCAGATGAACATCCAGGAACTGGGCACCATCATGGAGCAGCAAGCCCCGGTGAAGGTGATTCTGATGAACAACAACTATCTTGGCAACGTGCGCCAGTGGCAGGACATGTTCTTCAACCACCGCAAGTCGTTCACCCGCATGCTCAACCCCGACTACCGCCAGATATGCAGCGGCTACCATCTCAACTATGATGTGGTCGTTGAGCGTGCCGACCTCCACTCTGCCATCGAGCGCATGCTCGCCACTCCTGGTCCCTACATCCTCGAGTGTGCCGTGAAGGAGGAGGACAACGTAATGCCGATGACGCCTCCGGGAAAGAGCGTGGACGAGATGATGCTTTCTGTTAGTTTTTAATTATTAGTTATTAATTGAAGAATATGGAACTTTACACATTGCTGGTTTACTCAGAAAACATTGCCGGTATCCTCAACCAGATTACCGCCGTGTTCACCCGCCAGCAGGTCAACATAGAGAGTCTTAACGTGTCGGCTTCGAGCATCAAGGGTATTCATAAGTACACCATCACGGCTTGGAGCGACGAGGAGCAAATAAAGAAGATTACAAAGCAGATAGAGCGCAAGATCGACGTCATAAAGGCCGACTACTATCTCGACGACGAACTCTTCATCCATGAGATTGCCATCTACAAGATTTCCACTCCCGTGATGATGGAGAATCCCGAGGTGTCGCGCGTCATCCGACGCAGCGGAGCGCGCATGATGGAGGTGAACCCCACCTACGCCACCGTGCAGATTGCCGGACTAACCGACGACGTGCAGAACCTCTTCAACTCGCTCAACTCCTTCGGCTGTCTGCTGCAGTACTCACGCTCGGGCCGCATCGCCGTAACGCGCAGCGTGGATGAGCCGGTGTCGGAGTATTTGCATAAGAACAAGGACATTTATTGAATGTTGAATGTTGAGTGTTGAATGTTGAATTGTCGCCTTTGGCGATGAGGAATTGTTCAATGTTGAATTATGAATGTTCAATGTTAAGTGTTGAATGTTAAATGTTAAATTGGGTGGAGGGGTTTTGACTAACTATAAAAACTTCTCCGCCCAATATATAATTTTATGAAACGTAAAAAGATAATTAAAAATTAATAACTAATAATTGACCAAATGGATCTACTAAGCAAAATCGGAAGCTACAACTTCCTCGTCGAACCCTTTCATTGTGATTTCTCCAACCACATCTTCATCGGCCATCTTGGCAACCATCTCCTCAATGCCGCCGACTTCCACAGCAACGAGCGCGGCTACGGCATGGACTATCTCAACACCGTGCACAAGACGTGGGTGCTCTCGCGCTTCGTCATCGAGATGAACGAGATGCCCGAGGCCTACGAGCGCATCACCGTCGACACGTGGGTAGAGAACGTCATGAAGTTCTTCACCAGCCGCAACTTCGCCATTCTCGGCAGCAACGGCAATGTCCTTGGCTACGGACGCAGCATCTGGGCGATGATCGATACCCAGACCCGACAGCCCGTCGACATACTCCAGGAGCGCGACGGACTCATCACCCGCTACATCGAGACGGAGGAGCCGTGCCCCATAGCTCCCTTCCAGCGCGTGAAGGTGGCAAAGGACGCCGAGATACGCCAGAGCATCGCCACCCACTACAGCGACGTCGACGTGAACGGACACATCAACTCCGTAAAATATATCGAGCATATACTTGACATGTGGCCACTCGAATGGTTTAAAACCTACCGTTTGCAACGCATCGACATCGCCTACGTGGCAGAATCATATTTTGGCGACACACTGCACTTCGCCGTGGAGCAGCGTTCCGACGAAGAATACGACATTATGGTGCTCAAATCCTCGGATAATGGCACAGAAAAGAAGGAAGTGTGCAGGTGTAAACTTAAATTTGTAAAAAAGTGATAGAAAAATTTGCAGATTACTTATAATTTATTACCTTTGCACTCGTAAAAGAAACAAAATAACACCTCAACCCCTGTTTTCATAGAAACAACTAATAAAAGGAAATATATAATTTAAACCCGCGGTCGCTTTCATACGACTGCATTAAAAACACATTGTAATATGGCACAAATGAATTTCGGTGGCGTTGTAGAAACTGTTGTCACCAGCAAAGAGTTTTCATTGGAAAAAGCACGTGAAGTTCTGAAAAACGAAACGATTGCCATTTTGGGATACGGTATTCAGGGACCTGGTCAGGCTGGCAACCTCCGCGACAATGGCTTCAATGTCATCGTGGGTCAGCGTCCGGGCAAGACATACGACAAGGCTGTTGCCGACGGATGGGTTCCGGGCAAGACGCTATTCTCTGTTGAGGAGGCTGCCCAGAAGGGCACCATCATCTGCATGCTTCTCTCCGACGCAGGTCAGATAGCAGTATGGCCGAAAATCAAGCAATATCTCACACCGGGCAAGACCCTCTACTATTCTCACGGTTTTGCCATCAACTGGAACGACCGCACAGGCGTAGTGCCTCCTGCCGACGTTGACGTTATCATGGTTGCTCCTAAGGGTTCGGGCACATCGCTCCGCACAATGTTCCTCGAGGGCCGCGGTCTTAACTGCTCTTACGCCGTTTATCAGGACCACTCGGGCAAGGCTGAGGAGAAGACCATCGCCTTCGGTATCGGTATCGGTGCAGGCTACCTCTTCAAGACCACATTCCAGCGCGAGGCTACTTCCGACCTTACAGGCGAGCGCGGCTCATTGATGGGTGCCATCGAGGGCTTGCTCGAGGCTCAGTACGAGGTGCTCCGCGAGCACGGCCACTCTCCTTCTGAGGCTTTCAACGAGACCGTTGAGGAGCTCACCCAGAGCCTTATGCCTCTCTTCGCCGAGAAGGGTATGGACTGGATGTACGCCAACTGCTCTACCACAGCCCAGCGCGGTGCATTGGATTGGGCTCCACGTTTCCGCGAGGCCATCAAGCCTGTTATGGAGTGGCTCTATCTCTCTGTAAAGACCGGCAACGAGGCTCAGATTTCCATCGACTCCAACTCTAAGCCCGACTACCGCGAGAAGCTCAACGCCGAGCTCAAGGCCATGCACGACATGGAAATGTGGCGTGCCGCTGAAACCGTTCGCCAGCTCCGTCCTGAGAACGAGGCCAAGTAAACGAGGCATAACCTTATTAGATACATAATATCCTCTAATCGAGCAGAAGTAACAGCTGAAAAGCCGCCCTTCTGCTCGATTTTTTTTCTTATACCCTTGCAATAACTTTATGCATGACAAGTAGTTAATCAATAATCCTGAAATATTTGTTAAAAAACATGCTGTATATGCGTTGTTGGGTGTACATTTTGACGGATTATTAGTAAATTTGCACACCTAAACATTTTAAATATGGATAATACTTTTGCTCAAAGATTGGTTAACGCCAGAAAAATCCGTTGTATGTCACAACGTGAACTATGCAATT
>CAKQFF010000135.1 GCA_934230685.1 uncultured Prevotella sp.
GTTCCAGACTATCGACAATGTGGCCAAGGGTGAGATACGCAACAAGATTCGCGACTTGCTCGGGGCGTTCATGTTCGGAGGCGAGGAGTCGACGAAGAAGGTGAAGGTGCTCTCGGGCGGCGAGCGCACACGACTGGCTATTCTCAAACTGCTGCTTGAACCCGTCAACCTGCTCATCCTCGACGAACCTACCAACCATCTCGACCTCAAGACGAAGGATGTGCTGAAGCAGGCCCTGCAGGACTTCGACGGCACCTTGATCGTGGTGAGCCACGACCGCGACTTCCTCGACGGACTGGTGAGCAAGGTCTACGAGTTTGGACATGGCCGCGTGCGCGAGCATTTGTGCGGAATATACGAGTTCCTGGAGTCGAAGAAAATGGAGAGTCTGCAGGAGTTGGAGTTTTGAATTTTGAGTTTTGAATTTTGAATTGTCGCCGTAGGCGATTTTGAATTGTTCATTTTTGAGTTTTGAATTGTCGGCAAAGGCGATTACAAAATTCAAAATTGATTAATTCCTAATCGGCTTTGCCGACAATTCAAAACTCAAAATTCAAAATTCAAAATCGGCTTTGCCGACAACTCAAAATTCATATTGTCTATGATTTCCTCTTCGCTCACCAGGTTCTGGTCGCCAGGCACAGTATTCTTTATTGCACTTGCCGAGAGCGAGAAATCGAGACAATACTGGTTGGCGTCGCCCCACTTCTGATGCGCGTGGATATAAGCCGCCACAAAGGCGTCGCCCACGCCCATGGGGTCGACGATGGGATGGATGTCGTAGATACGGGTGGTGTAGAGCCTGTCCTCAAGGGAGTCGTAGAGCAGACCCGTGAGAGTGTGGTGGCTGCTTGCCAACTGGTTGCGCAGGGCCATGATCATCTTCTTGCACTTGGGGAAGAGAGCGTGCATCTTGCGGAAATACTCCAGATAGGCTTCGCGATTGATAGCATAGCTGTCGTCGGAAGCCTCAAAAGGAATGTGGGCCACGCCACTCGCTATCTCCCATTCGTTCTGGTCGCCAAACACGATGTCGCTATACTGCATCATCCGGAAGAGCACGTCGTGAGGCTCCATGCCATATCCCCAAAGGTTCTTGCGGTAGTTGATGTCGCAGACGATGGTCATGCCGTTGGATACAGCCAACTGGAGGGCGTCCATTGTCGACTCCATAGCGTCGCGGCTAAGGGCGCATGTGATGCCCGAACAATGGAACACGGCGGCATCGACCAGCACCTTGTCCCACTCCACCATGCCCCTCTTAAGGGAATACATGGCGGAGTTCTTGCGGTCGTAGATCACGCGTGAGTTGCGCATGGCCACGGCCTCCTCGAAATAATATGTGCCAAGACGCTCGCCGCCACGCACCACATGCGAGACGTTCAGACCAAACTCCCTGAGATGCATCAAAGCGGCATCGCCCATCTCGCCATGGGGCAAACGGGTGACATACTCCACGTCGTCGCCCAGACAAGCCAACGAGATGGCTGCATTCGCCTCACTACCACCATAGTTGCCAAGCATACGGTGGCCTTGGAATAAACGCAGATAATCCGGCTTGGAGATTCTAAGCAGGATTTCTCCGAAAGTTACGATCTTTGTTTTCATACTTATTTGTTGTTGTTTTTTTACTACATTATCGGATGAATATCATTTTGGCAGCCCGAACAGCTTGGCGTCGATCTTGTCCGTGATGCTTCTGAAGGCGTCGGCGTCGGACTCAAACTTCTGCGTGTCGCCGTCGACAATAATCAGGTTGCCCTTGTAGTGGCTTATCCATTCCTCGTAGCGGTCGTTGAGTCCCGTGAGATAGTCGGTACGTATCGACCGTTCGCACTCGCGTCCGCGCTTGCCAATCTGGCTGATAAGGTTGGGCACGGTGGAGCGGATGTAGATCATGAGGTCGGGCAACTTGACGAGGGTCATCATCGTGTCGAAGAGGTCGGAATAGTTGCTGAAGTCGCGGTCGGACATATATCCCTGTCCATGCAGGTTGGGCGCGAAGATACACGCATCCTCGAAGATTGTGCGGTCCTGGATGATGTCCTTGTCGCTCTGGCTAATCTCCACCACCTCCTTGAAACGCTTGTTGAGGAAGTAAATCTGGAGATTGAACGACCATCTCGACATGTCGCTATAGAAGTCGTCGAGATAGGGATTATGCTCCACGGGTTCGAAACGGGGCGACCAGTTGTATCTTTTTGCCAACATCTTGGTCAGGGTGGTCTTGCCGCTGCCAATGTTACCGGCTATTGCTATATGCATTTTTTTATTTCTGTTTTGTGGGATTGGTGAGATTGGTTGGGAAGATGGAGTCGATCTTGTCGGTAATGAGACGGAAGTCCTCGGGACGCGTCTTGTAGTCGAGATTGTCGACGTCGATTACCAGCACCTTTCCCTTGTATTTGTTGCTGATGAAGTCCTCGTATCTGTCGTTGAGCCCTTGCAGATACTCCACGGGGATTTTCTGCTCACAGGCACGTCCACGCTTATGTATGTTCTCCACGAGATGTGGCACGGAGGCCCGGAGATAAATCATAAGGTCGGGCAGTTTCACCTTCTCCACCATAATCTCGTAGAGCTCCATGTAAGTCTCGAAGTCGCGGTCGGACATGTTGCCTTGCGAGTAGTTGTTTGCCGTAAAGACGTAGACTCCCTCCTGAAGGGTACGGTCCTGAATCACCATGTTCTCCGACTCAGAGAATGAGAGCACATCCTTGAAGCGTTCCTTGAGAAAAAACACCTCCATCGCAAACGACCACCTCTGCAAGTTCTTGTAGTAGTCATCCATGTAGGGATTGTCCACCACAGCCTCGTAGCGCGGTTCCCATGCGTAATGCTTGGCAAGCATCTCTGTAAGGGTTGTCTTACCGCAACCGATATTTCCTGCTATTCCTATATACACCTTTTTTGAATTCTGTATTTTTAGTAAATTTTAAAAAACTATGCAAAGGTAATCAAAAAAATCTGTTAACTGACAGGAACAGGCAAAATTATCGTTTGCGGGAAGAATATATATGGGGCGATAAACAGAAATTGAATGTTGAGTTTTGAATTGTGAATTGTGCGCTTTGCGCATTAGGAATTGTTCAATTAGGAATTGAGAATTATTAAATCAAAACTCAAAATTGAATAACTCAAAATCGCCAACGGCGATAATTCAAAACTCAAAATTCAAAACTCACTTTTTTCCCTTCATAAGCGAGTCGATTTCGTCGAACTCCTTGCCCATGTTGAGATTCAGATAAATCGTATATAGCGGCATGGCCCATTGCACCTGCTCCTTCGGGGCAAGCTTGCGGTAGGTCTGCATGTATGGCAACGCCTTGCGGTAGAGCTGCAGCATGCGCGAGCGTTGCTCACGCTGGTAGTTCTTCAGGATGTCGAGCTCCACGGCCTGGTTGAAGTAAGAGAGTCCGGCGTTGAGGTAGGCTCCGGCATTCTCCTTGTCGAGGGCTATGACCTTGTCGCACACGGCTATGCACTCGTCGTAGCGCTTCTGGGCGAAGAGGACCGACGACTTGGCAAAGAGGGCGATGGAATTGAGCGAGTCGGCAGCCACGACTCCGTCGCAAAGGTCTACGGCACGCTTCATGTCGCCCGTGCGGAAATAATAGTCGAAGAGATGCGAGAAGAAATAGCTTGTCTGCGGATAACGCTCGAATCCCTTCTGCAATACGTCAAGACATTTCAGAGTGTCGCTCTGGGCGCGATAGGTCTCGGCAAGATACTGGTAGGTCATCTCGAGCTTGGCTGTGTCCTTGAGCGCTATCTGGGCATAACGCAAGGTCTGCTCGGCACTCTTGGTCTTGTAGCCGTTGAAGAGGGCGTAGAATGCAGCCCGTGGCAGGAGCTTGTCGGTAGAACAGTATTTGTAGTCAGAAAATAGTGGCTGGCTGGCACAGTCGATGTAGGCTGCAAAATAGTCGAAAGCCTTCTGGTATTCCTTCTTGCCTGTGTGGAAGACGGCCGCGTTGTAGAGGTTGGGGCGAAAAGCATTCAAGTATTCCGCATGGCGTTTGCGGTAGACCAATTTAACGCGACCCTTACGGTCGGGCTTGGCATCAACAGAGTCCAAACCTTCCAAAACTCCAAACATACGATAGGTGACGGCAAACAACTTGGCCGTGTCGGCAGACTGCTTGAGATACATCTTCTCGTTTACAGCCTCGTATTGCTTTCTGACCGCATCAAAGAGCACGAGCCAAATCTTCTCGTTCTTGCGGTTGGTAGAGTCGGCAAGCAGCTTCCTCATCGATGCCTCTGCCTGCTCGAGCGATTTTCCAGCCTTCACGTTATCCTTAGCCAGCGAAATCTCCTTCTTTTGGGCATTCGCCATCTGCATGGAGGCAGCAAAGAGCATAAGGATGAAGCACAATTTCCTGAACATTGTATCCTGAATTTTTTATTGGTGATTAATAAGTAGTTAAGGGTGAAGAGTGAAGAGTGAAGAATTATGATTGAGGTTTAAGTAATTAGTATGTAAGTATATGTTCATATATAAAAAAAAATATGAACACATACTTAAATTGACTTATTAAGCCCCAATCATAATTCTTCAGTCTCAAATCTCAGTCGCTCATTATGGAGCAACCGACTTTGTGCGAGCGTCGTCGGCACCATAGAGCACGTAGTATGTGTTGTACAACAGATACTTCCAGTTGGCCTCCTTCTGCTCAGGGTCGAGCTCCTTAGCCTTCTCAAGATACTTCTCGGTCTCAGAGAGGAGAGCCTTCTGCTGGTTAACGTCCTGGAGGTTGGCAGCCTTGTTGTTGTTGCAATAGCCCATCCATGTCATCACGAGAGCGCTTGGCTTGATTTCGCTTGCCTTCTTGAAGTCGGCGAGAGCCTCGTCCCACTTGCTTGCGTTCATCTCAGCCTGACCCTTAACGGCCCAAGCCACGAAGCACTTAGGATCGGCAGCAAGACGCTCCTGGATGCACTTGTCCTGCTCTGCCTTCATGCCGAGGTTGCCATAGAGAGTGGCAAGGTTAGTGAAGATCGACTCGTTAGTCTTGTCGT
>CAKQFF010000136.1 GCA_934230685.1 uncultured Prevotella sp.
ACCTTGAGGAGGACAACGTAGGTTGTGTGCTTCTTGGTTCTACCGAGGGCATCAAGGAGGGCATGGTTGTCAAGCGCACCAAGCGCATCGCTTCTATCCGCGTCAACGACAATATGCTCGGACGTGTCATCAACCCGCTCGGACAGGCCATCGACGGCAAGGGCGAGATCGACATGACAGGTGCTTTCGAGATGCCGCTCGACCGCAAGGCTCCGGGCGTTATCTACCGCCAGCCCGTGAAGGAACCTCTGCAGACCGGCTTGAAGTCGGTCGACTCAATGATTCCTATCGGACGCGGACAGCGCGAGCTCATCATCGGCGACCGTCAGACCGGAAAGACTGCCATCGCCGTTGACACCATCATCAACCAGAAGAGCTTCTACGAGGCTGGCAAGCCCGTCTACTGCATCTATGTGGCCATCGGCCAGAAGGCTTCTACCGTGGCTGCCTTGATGGAGAACCTCAAGCAGCACGGCGCAATGCCTTACACCATCATCGTGGCTGCCACAGCCGCCGATCCAGCCGCCATGCAGTATTACGCACCGTTTGCAGGAGCCGCCATTGGCGAGTATTTCCGCGACCGTGGCTACTCGGCACTCGTAGTCTACGACGACCTCTCGAAGCAGGCCGTTGCCTATCGTGAGGTGTCTTTGATTCTGCGTCGTCCTTCAGGACGCGAGGCCTATCCGGGCGACGTGTTCTATCTCCACTCTCGTCTGTTGGAGCGTGCAGCGCGCATCAACGACCAGCAGGAAGTTGCCGAGCAGATGAACGACCTGCCGGAGTGCATGAAGGGTCATGTGCGTGGTGGCGGCTCACTCACAGCCCTGCCTATCATCGAGACCCAGGCAGGCGACGTGTCGGCTTACATTCCTACCAACGTGATTTCCATCACCGACGGACAGATTTATCTTGAGAGCGACCTCTTCAACCAGGGCTTCCGCCCAGCCGTTAACGTGGGTATCTCCGTTTCGCGTGTAGGTGGTTCAGCCCAAATCAAGAGTATGAAGAAGGTGGCAGGAACGCTGAAGATAGACATGGCGCAGTATCGCGAGCTCGAGGCCTTCTCCAAGTTCTCAAGCGACATGGACGCCGTTACGGCCATGACCATCGACCGCGGACGCAAGAACAACCAGCTCCTCATCCAGCCGCAGTACAGCCCGATGCCCGTAGGCGAGCAGGTGGCCATCATCTATTGCGGCACCCACGGCCTTATGCACGATGTGCCGGTGGAGAAGGTGCGCGAGTGTCAGGACGCGTTCCTCGACAAGATTCGCTCACAGCACGCCGACGTAATCCAGGCTCTCGCCAGTGGTAAGATTGACGACTCGTTCACAGCCGTTCTCGAACAGACAATGGCCGACGTGGCAGGTCAGTATAAAAAGTAATAGCTTATGCCGTCGCTCAAAGAAATCAAAAACCGACTCACCTCGGTCAACAGCACACGCAAGATTACGAGTGCCATGAAGATGGTGGCTTCTTCCAAGCTCCATCATGCCCAGCAGATGATTGAGAACATGCTCCCCTACGAGACTATGCTCGAGCACATCCTCAAGACCTTCCTCGCCTCCGAGGCCGACGCTTCCACCGTGTTCAACGTGGAGCGCCCCGTGAAGCGCGTGGCCTTGGTGGTGTACGCCTCTAACAGCAGTCTGTGTGGAGGATTCAATGCCAACGTCATCCGTCTGCTACAGCACATTGTTGACGAGTATTCCGAGAAGTTGGGGGGCAAGGACAACATCGTTGTCTACCCCATAGGACGAAAGGTTGCTGAGAAGGCGGCTAAAATGGGGCTTCACGTGGCTGGCGACTTCACCGGTCTTGCCGAGAAACCCAACGTGAAGCAATGTATTGATATAGCCCGTGAACTTGGAAAGAAGTTTGTCGACGGCGAGATCGACCGCGTGGAGATGGTCTACCACCACTTCAAGAGCGCGGGTTCGCAGATTCTCACCCGCAAGACATTCCTTCCCATCGACATCACCGAGGAGCTGAAGCGCGACCGCACTCGCGACCTCAACTCCATCGTTACGTCGAAAGAGGCGCAGGAGTATCTCAAGAAGAAGGGCGAGGCCTCTGAGCGCAAGCAAGAGGAGAATGTGCGTCCGCTCAACGACAACTTCATCGTGGAGCCGGACATGCACACCGTGCTCTCGCAGCTCATACCCAAGTATCTTCACCTGATGCTCTACACAGCCTTGCTCGACAGCATTGCAAGCGAACATGCCGCACGTATGGTGGCAATGCAGACTGCAACAGACAATGCTGACGAAATTCTGCGCGAGCTTAATCTTCAGTACAACAAGAGCCGTCAGCAGGCTATTACCAATGAACTGCTCGATATTGTGGGCGGTAGTGTGAATAATTAAAAAATCAATTAAATAAAGAGTTAGGAATAAGGGAATAATCATCTCGATTCTTAACTCTTTTTTCATGTTGTCCTATAAACGCCATTTCTTAGAATGGTTTAATGGTTTGTTTGTATACATTTAAAGAATCTATTGACGTGGATGTTGTAGCTGTCTGTAGTTGGAGTTATAAAGTGGAGTCTGGTTAATGGATCGAATAATAATGTTCTGCTTTTAACTATTCAATATTAGTATTTATCTTTGTGCCATTCCCAATAGCATATACTCTACAAAAGAAAGCAGCCGCAGTCATTCTTTTTTTTGAATGCCCACGGCTACCTCTCTGCTTATTTTAATCTGAACTACTGTATGTTCAAAACTCTATTTATTTTGAGCTTCAGTTTTATTCAAAGCTCAAAATTGTTGTTGCGACTTCAAATTAATTGAAGCTCTTGTTGTTTGCCATTACACCAACTTCAGCCAAAGCTGCAACAACAACAGCAAGAATAATTCCAAATACCATCATAATAGTTACCCTTTCTTTTTACGTTAAACAATCTTTTATTATATAAAGTTATCAATTGTATATATCCCAAGCTGTAGATTACTTTCAATCTTAGCTTTCTGTCTTTTTCTAATGCAAAGATAATGCTTGTTTGTGTACGTACACAATCTTGCGGATATAAAATTAATTAAGGGCGAATAATCTTGATGTTTGTCAAATTATCAACATAATGAAGTCTCTTTATTTATCTTTGATCACTCATGGTGATAGCTTTCGCCTTTTATTATTGTGCATGCGCGATACAACTGTTCTGTGAATATAAGTCTCACCATTTGATGGGAAAAAGTCATCTTGGAGAGTGAAATCATTTCATTGGCGCGTTTGTACACAGCTTCTGAGAATCCGTATGGACCTCCTATAATAAACACAAGGCGACGAGCAGTCTGTTGGCGTTTTTCAAGCCATGTTGCCATCTGCATGCTTGTGCGTTCGGTTCCATGTTCATCCATGAGCACTACGGTGTCTGATGGTTGGATAGTTTTTAGTATTTGTTCGCCCTCCATCTGCTTTTGTTGCTCTTCCGACAGGCTTTTGGTGTTCTTTATTGCAGGGATAGTGGTGATGCCGAACGGCATGTAGTGGTTGATGCGTTCGGCATAGTCATTGATGCCGTTGACGTATAGTTTGTCATTGGTCTTACCTATTAATATAAGTTCAGTTTTCATAATCCTCCTTTCGTTTAGGATTCATGGGAAACCATCCTTTTTTAACACGCTGCTTCTGCTCGAATATCTCACCGATACTCCATAGGCATGAAGCCCCGCATACGCCGAGTAGAGCAGATATTATAACATTAGCTACAAACATTGCTCCAGCAATCAGCAATATGCCTGCAATAAGGAAGATCCACCAAAGGCGAGTACCAAAGTAATACTCAACTTTGATTACCACAGGATGGAACATTCCAATGATAAGGAATGTGCTTACGGCTATTATCAAGCCAGTGAAATATAGTTGATCCATAAATATGATGAGTGTTATATATGTTTATAACTGCAAAATTACTCAAAAACAATCATATTCATGGCTCTTATTAATAAAATCATCGTGTATGTATCAAAAAAGAGGAGAAATATTTTGCTGACTAATTAAAAATGACTACCTTTGCACCCGCTTATAAAAGCAGCTAACGCTTAAAAATACAGCTTTATCACAAAAATAGTTTAATGAAGAATGACAAAATAAAAAACCAGTACCGCGTGAACGAGCAGATTCGCGTTCGGGAAGTACGTATAGTGAGTGACGGTGAATCAACTGTTATGCCTACACGTCATGCTTTGGACATGGCGCGAGAGCAAGGAGTGGATCTTGTAGAGATTTCGCCTAATGCCCAGCCGCCTGTTTGTCGTCTCATTGACTATAGCAAATTCCTCTATCAGCAGAAGAAGCATGCCAAGGAGATGAAGGCCAAGCAGGCTAAGGTCGAGGTTAAGGAAATTAGATTTGGACCTCAGACCGATGAGCATGACTATAACTTCAAGTTGAAGCACGCTCAGGAATTTCTTAGTGAGGGCAACAAGGTGAGAGCTTATGTGTTCTTCCGTGGACGCTCAATTCTCTTCAAGGAGCAGGGAGAGGTTCTTCTTCTTCGTTTTGCTAATGACCTTGAGGAATATGCAAAAGTTGAGCAGTTGCCAAAGCTTGATGGTAAGAAGATGTTCCTTTATCTCGCACCAAAGAAGGCTGGCGTAGTGAAGAAAAGTCAGCAGAAACTTGATCGTGAGAAGCGTGAAGCAGAGTCGCGCTCTAACAAGAACAACGAAGAAGATGTAATGCCTGCTAATGGAGGTTTGCTCGCCAATGCCAAGGTGAGTGCAGAGGCTCTTAAAGCCCTCAAGGGTGAGGAGTAATAATTCCTTACTTATACTTTCATGAGGTAAGAATAATAAGACAACATGATAAATTGTGCGTAACGCCGGGTATATGCGTTGCCACATATAAATAATAACAATTTAAATTACAAAACAATGCCAAAAGTTAAGACTAACTCCGGTGCAAAGAAGAGATTCCGCTTTACCGGAACAGGTAAGATCAAG
>CAKQFF010000137.1 GCA_934230685.1 uncultured Prevotella sp.
ACAGATCCAGTCGTCCGAAGGAATGGGCGTCGGGATCATCATAGAGGAAATACTTGTCGTTGTTTGTACGGATTTCCTCTGCCATTTCTTCCACCGTTCCGGTTACACCGGCGTTGGTAGTCAGCTGCACCAGGTCACAGATGTCTCCGGCCCAGCTTCCCAGATCGGCGGTCTTCTGAATACCGGAATGATAGGCCATGTCCATGCAGCCGAACATGTGGGCAAAGTCCACCGCATCGCCATTGGGCAGGCTGAACTCTCTCAGCTCACGCAGACGCTGGGCGCCTTCTCTCGAGCCTTCCTGCGCCGCAACATAGTTGACAAAAGCCGTGTTTTCCGGCCCGCAGAAGGTACTCCACGAACTGCTCGTATACTTGGCTACGCCTGTGCGGATGTAGTTGATCACCAGAGCCACAGAGTCTTCGCCGGGATGCTCAAGCGCGTACTGGCTGGCATAAATCTCAAGCTCCTTCAGGCAGGAAAGGAAATCACTGTAAGCTGTGATCGGCTCAATGGGCTTCTCCAGTTCCTTCCACTGGGCATAGAGGGTGATATCAGCATCGAGGTCTATCAGCGCGCCCTCATTATCGTAGGTTGCGCCGCTGCCGTCAGCCTCTGTGTTCCAGCCCAGGAACTCATGGTATTCCCAGGTAAAGACGTTGGGGCGCAGGGTCTCGGATACGCCAACACGGAACACCTGGGGCTCCATCGTTCCCTCGCCGCCATTTGCGTCAAAGAAAACGGTGTGCTTCACAAAGGCCACGGCGGTAAACTGTGCAGTGTAGGTCTTGTCCTCCGTTGCCGCTGTCAGCTCAGGCGTCCAGCCGCTGAACTCATAGGAGTAGTCGTTGTCATAGGGTTTGGTAGGAGCGCTGCCCGTGTACGCAGGCATTTCGTCCTGAGGCACCTTCTGTTCGTCAAGCACGGTGCCGTCATAGTTCACCCAAGTGATGGTATACTTGTGCAGCGTCTGTTCAAACACCGCGGTGAATACCGTGTCCTCGGTAACTGCCGCAGGTTCAGGATCCCAACCGGTGAAGGTGTAGCTGTACTTTTCATCGTCTTCCTTCACGGGGACCTCGCCGGTGTATTCCGGAACCGTTCCGGGAGCGACCTTTTCAGTCTTCAGAACGGTATCACCGTTTTTCCATGTGACGGTTAGCTTTGCGGTCCTGTTAAACACCGCCTTGTAGCTCGCGTCGCCCGTGACGCTTGTGGGTTCGGGGTCCCATCCGGCGAACGTATAGATGAAGTTGTCATCCTCGGCCTTTTCAGGCATTCCGGGATAGGTCGGAACCTCCCCATAGGGGACCTGGGTTTCCTCCAGCAATGTCGTGCCGTCTTCGTCATACCAGGAGACGGTATATTTCACGGCTTCGCTTGTAAATACAGCCTTATAGGTCTCATCTGCCATGGCGGGACCCACTGCCGGAGTCCAGCCGGAGAAAGTATAGGTATACTGGACATCTGCCGGACGGATCGGGGTCTCGCCGGTATAGGCCGGAGTATCCCCTTCCGTTACCGTAGATGTAGCCAGAACGGTATCGTCCCAGTTTACCCAATTGATCGTATAACGTCTCAGTACCTTATCAAAAACAGCGGTATAGGCTGCATCACCGGTAACTGCGGTGACATCGGGACTCCAGCCGGCAAATACGAACTTTCTGTCTCCCTCGGGCGCCTTCGTAGGAACCGCGCCGCTGTAGACCGGCAGCTCGCCATAGGGAACGCTTTCCGTTTTCAGAACCGTGCCGTCCTCATACTTCCAGGTAATGGTGCTCGGAATACCATTCGCGGTATAGGTGGCAGTATAGACAATATTACCGTTCTGATCCTCCGCCGCGTCCCAGCCGGAGAAGGTGTAGCTGTAATGTTCGTCAGCGTTCTTAGCAGGAGTCTCCCCACTGTAGGAAACTGTCTCCCCTGCCTTGACATCGCTGACAGTGGCCAATTCTGTGCCATCATAGTTCACCCAGATGACTGTATGTGTCTCGGTGGGAGCTTCCGCGGCGTACACAGCCTGATAGGAAACGTTGCCCGTGACACGGGTCAGAACAGGCGTCCAGCCGGTGAAGTAGTAGGTGGTACTGACTTCCTCAGTGGTCAAGGTCTGATCCGCTTCCTCGGTCTCGGCGTCCATACCCTCCGTGGCGGGAACCTCAACAGTTTCCGTTACGGTCTTTTCAGCAGCCATTGCGGGAGCAATGGGGAACGCGCCGTAAACGACAGTATCGGTGGACAGGACAGCGCCGTTCTCATCGAGCCATGTGACGGTGTAGCTTCTCTGCGTCTTTTCAAAGACGGCCTTGTAGATCATGTCACTGTCTTTGGCTTCCTGGACGGGTTCCCAGCCGGAGAATGTGTAAGCATACTCCGCGTTGCCCTCTCTTGCGGGCGTGGCTCCGGTATACTCGGGAGTCTGCTCTGCCGTTACCCTGGCTCTGTCAAGCTCAGTGCCGTCCCAGTTCACCCAGATAACCGTGCGGTTATTTACCGCGCGGAAGGTAGCGGTATAGCTGGCGGCCGCTGTTACCTCGGTAAGTTCAGGCGTCCATCCGTTAAAGGCATAGGTGATCTCTGTGTTGCCGGCCTTGGTGGGCACTCCGTTGGGATACACGGGTACGGTGCCGTATTCCACGTCGCTGGTGGCGAGAACTGTAGTGCCGTCCTCGTCATACCAAGTGATGGGATACTTGTTGACCGTCCGGTCGAACTGTGCCTCATAGGTCGTATTCGCCTCGATGGGTGCAGGCTCCGGACTCCAGCCCTTGAAGGTGTAGGTATACTGAACAGTCGCAGCCTTTGTCGGCGTTTCGCCAACGTATTCCGGTATCTTACCGTACTCAACTTGCTCGGTATAAAGCTCAGTGGTGCCGTTTTTCCATGTGACCGTGAACGTTTTGATCTTCCACTGGGCATACAGAGTGATATCCTCAGAGAGCGTTACCTCTGCCTTATCGGCGTAGCTTTCGCCGGTACCGTCTGCCTCGGTGTTCCAGCCGGTGAAAGTATATCCCTCATAGGTGAAGGTATTTCCCTCCAAAGGCGTTGGTATACCGGTGACAATTTCCTGGGTCGAGGTTTGGTCGGTGCCGTTGTTGGCATCAAAGGTTACGGTACATCTGGGTACCGCATTCAGCGTCCACTTGCCGCTTTCATAGCTCCAGGCATCCCCAGCTACAGCATTCGCTGTTTCCACATAAGAGCCATCAGCATTACACAGCTTGGCAGGGGTGATGGGAATCTCATGGGCAGTTACTTTGGAACCGCTCTGGGTGTACTGGTAAGTAACCTTCTCTTTGCCAATGGCGCCTTCCTGTTTATACACGCCTGTACCGGCGCCGGAGCAGATATTCGCGCCGCTTTCCGTGGTATACAAGGCTCCATTGACGGTCAGCGTACCGTTGACGTTCAACCGCGCGTCAACAAGGTCATTCTCGGTACGGTTATACGCCTTGCTTGGGGCATAGCCCACAGCCTTGAATTTCAGGCTATAGGTATCACAATAGCCGCCCCATTCATTCTGGTCATAGGCATAGACGGCAACGCCGTTGGCGATTACCAGGTTTGCGCCGCTTGCGATGTTGGCCTGAACGCCGGGCAGAAGCGCCGCGGTCTGGTTCACCGTCAATTTGCTGCCTTCTGCCAGATTGATCGTCATATTGTTGGTGATGGGCAGGACATACTTCTCGGAGTTGACAGTCGAACCTGCCAGCTTCAGTTCCAGGTTATTGACCTCCGCCTCGCCGTTGACCGTATAAAGGATGCGGTCAGTCGTACCGTCGTACATTTTGGTCAGGCTGCCGGAGACAATTTTGAACATACCATTGTCTCCGATAAAAGGAATCGTAGAAGCATTGATCCGGCTGCTGGCATAAACCGCCGCATACGCATATTCCGTCGCGCCATGCTCCAGCGTCATTGCGGACTCCACATTCTGGATGTCATACTGGCTGAAGGGGAATACCTTGTTGCCGATACCCATGGTTGCGCTGCCGCCGCGGAAATCCAGGATCTGATACCATTCATAGACGTTACCGCCGGATTTCACCGTGACGGTACCCGCACCGGAGACAAAGCCCCAGGCATACAGATTGCCGCCGCTCTTTACCGTGATATTACTGCCCGCGTTCAGCCAGACCTGGCCGTAATCACCGGACATGTAGCTGTTGCTGCCGCCGGAAGCGGACAGATACTGACCGCCAACGCTGAGGCTGCCCTCCACCGTGAGGGTAACGCCCTCGGCAAGCGTCAGGGATTTGAATTCATTCTTTTTCGTAGCTGCCTGTTTGCCTGGTGTCAAAGCAGTGGGAGTCGTCGTGAGCAGCGTTTTTGCCGCGTCATGAGGTACCAGCAGCGTAACTCCGGCAGGAATCGTGCAGGCCTTTGTCAGCGTCGCTTTTTTACTCAGAAGCGTGACTTTAGAAATGCTTTTTTCCTGTGCATAAGCAACTGCTTCACCCAGATCTTCGTATGTCTGCGTCCCCACTTCAAACAGGTTTGCATCCTCAGCAATGAATTGGGCCGTGATCGTGCAGTCACTTTCAACATTCAGCGTGAGCTTCGTATCCGTTCCGAGATACTCTCCGGTCGTCACGTTGTACCAGCCGCGGAACTGATACCCCTCATTGGGCACCGCAGCCAGCTTGTAGGCGTTTGTTGCGTTCTGGGTGTTGCTGTACTCCTCGGTAACGGCCACTCCATTTACGGTGTAAGTACCGTTCTCCGCGGGGAGGAACGTTGTGGTCGCCTGAACATTGGCAGACAGTGCGAGGTTGGACAGCGTGACCTTCGTAGGTGCGCTGGTGCTGTTGGACTTGATGTACACACTCACCGTTCCACCGGCGGCAAGCTCCTTGGAGAATGTACCGCCCGCGGTAACAGCAGTTCCGTCCACCTGAATCGTGCCGCCCTGGGCATCGATCGCGT
>CAKQFF010000138.1 GCA_934230685.1 uncultured Prevotella sp.
ACGAGCAATCCCAAGAAGCTTATTCGATGATGGTTGCAGACTACCGATTTTTCTGTATCTTCTCTCATGTTTTTCTCTTTCTAATTAAACAATGTTATCCTTTAGATTATCAAATTGTCCGCAAAGGTATAAACATGAGAGATTATATATGCTTCGTTTAACAAGAATTATCTTATTTAACATCTGGTGAAAGATATGTGTGAAAAGTCCGTTAGTCCTCCTCTCGAATGCGTCTGTCTGCGGACGGGTTTATTCGTCTTTCTCGCTGTTGTCCGACCTTGCGAGCCGCCAGTGCAGGATTCGCCGGCTACTACGCCCCGTGATGTCGAGGTCGCCAATCATTACCTTGTTGTCCACACTGGTCAAGCTGAATTCAAAATGCGCCCATTATTTAAGTGGGCTCATATATTAAAAATCATACAATCCTACGCAAAATAAATCTATACAATAATTATTTTGCGAATTTTCTTGCATGTGTTAAATGTTTATATTACATTTATACCAAAATAATACATCAACGTGTATGAGAACTAAAATTGACGTTCGTCGCGCCATAATTGAGCGCGGATATAAGATACCTGCTTTTGCGGAAAAATGCGGTATGACTCCAGTTAATCTAAGAGAAAACATCATCAAGGGAAATCCCACGGTGAGAAAACTTTCTGAGATTTGCGAAGTACTAAATTGTGATATTACCGACTTGTTTTACCCTGTAGAAGAAAACGATATGCCAGATGTTACCACTTCCGTCATTTCCGATCCTCTTTCTGAACCAGAGGCGCATGGGGGTAAAATATCGGAAACAGAAAAGACAGAGATAGTGACTACCACTTTCTGTCCTCATTGTGGCGCAAAGGTACGAGTGGGCGTGGTGCTCCTGCCCGAACAATAGGAAAAATCCACGGCAAGCTCTCTGCCTACCGTGGAAATATTATTATTTGGGAGATGTTTAAGAATTTATTTTATTGGGTAATAGTGGCTTAAACAAGAATAGATGTTGGTAAGTACATATCACAAAAATATTCCTGCGCCAAATAAATTTATTACATTGTGTATCACAAACAACACAAAACACAATATATATATATATGGTAGACATCGAGATAAAGAAAGACGGGCGCAAGGTGGTGCAGCCATACGCTCCCGTTACGGAACTGAACATTATGGAGACCGTTCACCGCAAGGGGTTCACCACGCAGCAGGTGGCAGAACGCCTGGGCGTGACGAAGGCTGCCGTGTCGCAAATGACATCGGGCAACCCTACCATCTCCACCATCTACAAGATAGCCTGGGCAATAGACGTTGACCCACGCGACTTCTTCTATCGCATGGCTCCCGACGGCACAATCATCGAAGAACCAAAGGTGAGCTTTGAGAAACTGAAGGAGTATGCCGAGCGCGAACGCTTGGGTCCGCTGTTCGCACAGACTCCGCAAGACGCACACAAGGTGTTGGTATGCCCCAACTGCGCCACCGCTTTTCTCGTCACCAACATTCCACGATATGCAGAGGAGAAGAATAACACAAAGGTATAGATTATTCTTCAAACTAATGAATAAAACAAAGGAAATTTTGATTAAACGAACTTTTCTCGCAATTTTCTTTGTTTATTCAAAGTTTGTTTGTATCTTTGCACCACATTTTAATACTTTACAGAACAAAAACTCAAAATCATTTTAAAATGAAAGAAAGAAGAAACAATCTCCGCATATCTGCGATAATGAAGGAGAAGGGTCTTACTCTTCCCGACCTTGCAGCAAGAATCACCGTTACCGACAAGGACGGCAAGGAGCGCACACTGACTTCTTCGGCTCTCGGAGCACGCATAAACGGCAATCCGCATTTGAGCAATCTATATGAGATAGCCGATGCGCTTGGCGTGAAGATAACTGAGCTGTTTCCGCAAGAAGACCAATGTACGAAGGCTCCTGCCGGAAAGTTCAAGATACAAACCATCTGCCCCTCGTGTGGCGCAAAGATAAGCGCAAGCGTGACGGCAGAGTAAAAAATATTAGCATAGTATTTTGCTATGTTATTAATTCGGTGTGTGCCGTTGTCCGTGAGGATAGCGGCACTTTTGCTTTTCGTCCTGCGGACATAGCAAACAAAAATCCCACGGCAAGCCTCGTGTGCCTACCGTGGGGAATGTTAAGTTATCCGCTTAGCGACCGTTACGGCTCCAGTTCGCCGCCAGGCTTCTGACCACCGCCACCTGTGGAGCCACCGCCGGCCACTACGCCACCCGTGATGTCGTTGCCGGAGAGCATGACCTTGAGGTCGTCGGTCACGAGCGAGCGCATGTAGCTGTACGGGTTGCCAATCTTGTGCTGCGCCTTGTACGCCTTCATCACCGCAAGGTAAGCCTCCGTGCCCTTTGCCGACTTGTCGGACGGGCGGTTCTGCTTCCACCAAGCCGACGCAAACTGCGCCTTCTTCTTGAAGGTGGCCTTCACTGCCTGCTGTTCATCACTGTTCGGCTGCGATCATCCATGATACCCTGCCGAATACATCTTACCCGTGCGTTTGTTGACACCAATATAAGTAGTGTCCTTCTTGCACAGCTTGCCACTGATAGAAGTTATCAGATGGCTCGGAATAATTCTTGCCATAGTTGCAATAGAATTACGTGAAACATTGCCCCTAAAAAGGGGCGTTAATTAACTCAGAGCAAGTACTACGAGAGTACTATGAAAGTACTACGACGTTGCTCATGGGATAAAGGTACAAAAAGGCGCGTGAAACATCGGACATGGTGAGTCATCATCGAATGAATCGAATGAAACTAATGGGCTGGCACATAAAATATATTCACATCGGATTGAACGGATTAAACGGATTTGAAGTTTGTTTCATTCGTGTCATTCGATGACAAAAAGAAAAATCCGATGCAAGAATAAAATACAAACCTACGAAAGTACTAACGTATAAAAATATTAATGAATGAAGAAAATCTTTAGAATGATGCTGCTGTTAGCGACGATGACAGCAGCGTGTGTAAGTATGGGCAGTTGCAGTAGCGATGACGATGTCGAAGGCACGTTTAGTGAGCAACGTGTAGAGAATTACATCACGGGATATAAGTGGTATCTGGACAGCAACAAGCGCAGCGAGTTCCGCTTCTACCGCAACCGCCTGGTAACAAAAACAAGCAGCAGCGGCGTTACGTCGGGGTCGCTCACATGGGCAGAGTCGAACTTCTTCGGCACATGGGCGGTAGCCGACGGCAAACTCGTCACCACATTCACGGCGGGCGCATACGAAGGCTTCGACTGGAATGACATTCTTTACGGGTCGCTTACTATTAACAAGATACAAAAGGAATATCACGAAATCGAGACTACAGCTCCAAACGGCGATGCACACAGTCTGAGCAGCTACGGCATGTACAACGACTTCGTTGACTATACCGACAATTCCGACCATGACGGCGCGCTCATAGGTACATGGTGGGTAACGGCATACGCGACAGACGGAACAGCCGCTAAATTTACCATGACGGTGGGAAAGAAAGGTAAGGTTAGATTTACGGCTCCAAAAATAGACATCGACATCAACACTACTTGCTCTACCAAGAACGGACATGTCGCTTTCGACATATTCCTCACACCTGGAACAGGCTCACGCTCGTATATCTATGTAAGAGATAAAGAGAAAATAGTGTTCTACAACGAGAGTAATGCGCAGTCTGTATGGGTGTGGCAGAAAGTAGAATAAAAAAATCTGCATATTATTAGCTGAGTTTTGTGTAAATTTGCGTCCTCTGTTGTGAAAACAAAGAAAATTATTGTACCTTTGCAGACAAGAATGTGACTCTTAGTCATATTTCTGTAAAGTATTAAAGTTATGCCGCTTCCATTCGTGAGAATAGAAGCGGCTTTTTTGTTTAGATGTTGCTGTGTTCTTTTCTGGGATTGAATCTGGGGCTGTTCTTCTGCCATCTTAACATGCTCTCAATCCATTCACCATACGATGAAGCTTAGCAGCATCAGTCGGCAAGAACTCAAACGAGTCGAAGTCGCCATAGCAGGAGCGGTAGCCGGATAGATATTTGGCGGTGCGATAGAGTCTGTAGAACATGTTGCCAGGCTTAAGGGACACACATACCGACATCTCGTACTCGGTCTTCACGCTTCCGTCGTTGAGCGTGTATTGATAAGCTTCAAGGGCCACTTCATACACATTTTCTTTGCTGCAGAAGGTGAAACCGAAGGGAGCGATGGCCTTATCTATAGCCGAAACTCCACCATCCAAATAGTTGGCAAACCATGCCAGTCTGTCAGCATCTTCAGGGCGTAACAACAACGCGTCGAAATCACCATCCTTACGCTTTCTGCCAAAGAGATATTTAGTAGCACTTTTCAGTTTATCCCAAAATTCAAGATGAACAAGATGGAAACATCCATAAACAACGTGTTCCTCGTCTTCTTCCGTTTCAAGGGTCTCTAAAACCAACTGATGGCTGACATCATGACATCTGCAAACAAACAATTCTGTCTTTTCCATAAATTCCAATTTATATTAATAATAACTTTTGGCAAAAGGGCTTGGTGGTATTTTGTTTATCGCAAACATCATGCCAATGAATTGAATAAGTGGAATTATATTCGATGTTTTTGAGATGTTCTTTTCCTATAATTAACTCAAAAACATTAATTGTTTCCGTCGAAACGTCACCGTTCGCGTCCGCCGCCCGATCAGATTGCGTCCGCCGCCCGATCAGATTGCGTCCGCCGTCCGATTGGATTGCGTTCGCCGTCCGATCGGATTGCGTACGGGTGACGATGACTTTTGCAAAAGAGTTACTATAGTCCGCACAACATTCTGTACGGGCAAAGCTCACACTTCTTTCTGTCGTCAGTGGGCGTGAAGGCGGCGTCGGGGGAATACATGTCG
>CAKQFF010000139.1 GCA_934230685.1 uncultured Prevotella sp.
TCTGTCCGAGGAAGTCGTTGAAGTCGAACTTGTTCTTCTGAATCTTCTTCTGCAAGCGGCGGGCCTCTTCCTCGTCAAACTGCTCCTGGGCACGCTCAACGAGACTCACGATATCGCCCATGCCGAGGATACGGTCGGCCATACGTGATGGGTGGAACACGTCCACAGCTTCCATCTTCTCGCCTGTACCCACAAACTTGATAGGCTTGGTAACGACAGTGCGTATTGACAAAGCGGCACCACCACGTGTGTCGCCGTCGAGCTTTGTGAGCACCACGCCGTCGAAGTCGAGGCGGTCGTTGAATTCCTTGGCTGTGTTCACAGCATCCTGACCGGTCATTGAGTCAACGACAAACAGTGTCTCGTCGGGGTTGATGGCATTTTTGAGATTAGAAATCTCGTTCATCATCTCCTCGTCAACGGCAAGACGTCCGGCGGTATCGACGATAACCACATCATTGCCCTTGGCCTTAGCCTCGCGTATGGCGTTGTTGGCAATAGCGATCACGTCTTTGCTGTCGGGCTCAGAATATACAGGCACTCCCACCTGCTCGCCTACAACCTTGAGCTGCTCGATAGCAGCCGGACGGTAGACGTCGCAAGCTACGAGCAATGGCTTCTTGTGCTGCTTGTTCTTGAGCATGTTGGCAAGCTTGCCCGAGAATGTGGTTTTACCCGAACCCTGCAGACCGCTCATGAGAATGATGGCAGGCTTGCCCTTGAGGTGAAGCTCAGCGGCCTCGCCACCCATAAGGTCGGCAAGCTCGTCGTGTACGATTTTCACCATGAGCTGGCTTGGCTTCACAGCCGTGAGCACATTCATGCCGAGGGCCTTTTTCTTTACTGTGTCGGTGAACGTCTTTGCCACCTTATAGTTCACGTCGGCGTCAAGCAACGCACGTCTAACATCCTTGAGGGTTTCAGCAACGTTGATTTCTGTGATTTTGCCTTCACCTTTGAGAATTTTGAAACTGCGTTCCAGTCTGTCGCTTAAATTTTCGAACATATATGTTTTCTTATTTGAGTTTTTTTATTTCTTTGATTTCTTATATTGCAAAAGTAAACAAAAAATAACGACAATACCGCTTTCAAAGCAGGTATTTAATTTATTTTATAATACTTTTCCGCAAAAATGCGCATAACTGTATAGTTTGTGCAGATGAGTTTTGCTGTTGTGTGCTATTTGATGTAGAATTTTCCGTTGTCGGAGCATATTATTTCCTCGAGCATCAGGTATCTCAAAGCATTGTTGAATATCTCGCGATGCTGTGTTGTCAGCAGCAGCTCGCTGATAGTGTGGTGTTCGCGGTCGGCAAGTATGTCGAGTATTTTCTGCCTTACTTCGCGCTCGTCGTTCTCCTTGTCGCTGGAGCTTCGATTGTTGATGCACACGTCGCATTGTCCGCATTCATGGGTGTCCTCCTCGCCGAAATAGCGCAGTAGTTGTTGGCTGCGGCATATTGCATCGTTCATGGCATAGTTCACCATGGCTTTAATGCGGTTGGCAAACTGCTCTTTGCGCTCCTCGTAGACAGAAGGAGGAATGACGAGGTCGTCGGTCAACACACGGTCGCGGGTGTAGGTGACGAGAGGTATGGAGCGTTGTGGTATGAAACTGATAATATGGCGTTGGCTCAAGCTCTTTAATATAAGGTATACCTCCTGCTTGGTGAGTCCTGTGAGTTGTGCCAGTCGGCTCTCGTCGATGTATCGGTAATCGACAAACAGTCCGCTGTATTCGCGCATGGCAGCGGCAATGAGCGTTTCCTCGTTGGGAGTCATGCTTTGCAGCATGTATAGTTGGTCGCGCTCAAGTATGAATCGCATTCGTGTGCGTGAGTCGGGTTCCGTCTCGTATTCTAAGTATCCTGCGCGAGCCAGAATCTTAAGAGCCGAATTGGCTATCGTCGGGAAATGATGAAACGAGCGGCAGAAGCGGTCGAGGTCGAGTGCGAAGGTGTGGCCGTAGCCCGAGCCTACCGCTATCTGGTAGAAATAGGCAAGGTGTTCGTAAACCTTGGCAATTGTCTCCTTGTCGGGAAACTCCTCGGCTATACGCTTTTCGAGCTTACTTTTGTCGCTGTTGTTGTACAGCAGCACGGCATACGCCTTCTCGCCGTCGCGTCCTGCTCTGCCCGCTTCCTGGAAATAAGCTTCTATGGAGTTAGGGCAGTCGATATGTATGACAATGCGCACGTCAGGTTTATCGATACCCATACCGAAGGCGTTGGTAGCCACCATCACTCTCTTCTTGTCGTCGTGCCAAGCCTTCTGGCGTTCGTCCTTGGTGGTGTGGTCGAGTCCGGCATGATAGAATGTGGAGCTGATGTTGTTCTTCTCCAATAGTTCGCTCACCTCTTTGGTGTGTCGTCGGCTTCTCACGTATACAATCGCGCTTCCGCTCATCGAGTTGAGTATATGCAGCAGTTCGTCGGCTTTGTTGCTCGTTGTCCTTACCACATAGGCGAGATTCTTGCGCTCGAAGCTCATGCGAAACACGTTCTTCTGCTCAAATCCTAACTTCTCCTGTATGTCGTCGATCACTTGAGGAGTGGCTGTAGCGGTGAGTGCAAGCACTGGCACTCCCGGTTTCAGTTGCCGTATGTCGCTGATGTGCAGATATGAGGGGCGGAAGTCGTAGCCCCATTGCGATATGCAGTGAGCTTCGTCTACGGTGATGAAGCTCACCTTCATGTGCTCGAGCTTTGTCTTGAATATGTCGCTTCCTATGCGCTCTGGCGAGACATACAGCAGTTTTGTGTTGCCAAGGATGCAGTTGTCGAGAGCCGCCACTATCTCGCGGCGCGACATGCCCGAATATATGGCGGCGGCTATCACTCCCTTGCGTCTCAGGTGTTCCACCTGGTCCTTCATCAAGGCAATGAGAGGTGTGATGACAATGCACACTCCCTCCATGGCAAGTGCAGGCACCTGGAAGGTGAGCGACTTGCCGCCACCCGTGGGCATCAGTCCAAGAGTGTCCTTGCCGTCAGCTATGCTGCCAATGATGTCTTCCTGTATTCCGCGAAAGCCGGGATAGTCCCATACTTCGTGTAGGATTTTGAGGTATTGTTGGTTGGACATGAGATTGTTGCAATTGTCATTTTTTTTCTACAGAAGATAGCCCTATTTACAGAGGATTAATCTTCTTCTTCGGTTGGTCGGATATCCTCTATCTGCAGTTGCACCATGTTGCGTTTGAACACGTTGTCCTCGATAGTGTAGGCAATGTCGAAGCTGCGTTTTGACTTTATGTAGCGAGCCGACGCGCTTTGTCCGAAGGCAATGCCGTTGACAACATTGCTCGACTTAGAGTCTACAAGCTCGAGTTTTATGTGCTCCTGCTCTCTGCCCACCACCTTGCTTGTGCCATAGTCGTAGACATTGGTTGTGCAGAAGAGGGGTTTCGGGTTGCATGGACCGAAGGGTGCAAAGCGTTTCAGGTCGTTGTGCAGCTTCTTGGTAATGTCGCGGAAGTCAATCTCGGCGTCAATGTCGAGCATAGCCTCGGTTTGTTCGGGCTGGATATGCTGGTCGACATAAGCCTGGAATCTCTTTCTGAACTCCTGTATGTCGCTCCATCTCAAGGTGAGGCCAGCGGCATAGGTGTGTCCTCCGAAGTTGACGAGAATGTCGCGGCAACTCTTTATAGCTGAGTAAACGTCGAATCCTGTCACGCTTCGTGCAGAGCCAGTGGCAAAGTCGCCGTCGCGTGTAAGCACCACTGTCGGTCGGAAGTATATTTCAGTAAGACGTGAGGCAACGATACCTATTACGCCTTTCTTCCAATTCTCGTCGTAGAGCACTATCGACGAGCGGTGGCATTGGCTTTCGAGTCTCGACACGATATGATTGGCCTCCTCTGTCATCTGTTTGTCGATGTCTTTGCGCTGCTCGTTGTAGCAGTCGATGTGCTTGGCTTTTCTCAGTGCTCCCGAGAAGTCTTTGTCGACAAGCAGGTCCACACTCTCTCGTCCGTTCTCCATTCGTCCCGAGGCATTGATGCGCGGTCCTATCTTGAAGATAATGTCGCTCATTGAGATGTCTCTGCCGCCCAGACCGCAGATGTCGATGATGGCTTTCAGTCCGATGCTTGGGTTTTGGTTGAGAGTCTTCAGTCCATGGAAAGCGAGAATGCGGTTTTCGTCGACCACGGGCACAATGTCTGCCGCGATGCTTACGGCGCAAAGGTCGAGCAGGGGGATGAGACGTGCAAACGGAATACCGTTGTTCTTTGCGAATGCTTGCATCAGCTTGAAGCCCACACCACATCCGCACAGATGCTTGAAGGGGTAAGAGTCGTCGGGACGTTTAGGGTTTAGGATAGCCACAGCAGGTGGCAACTCCTCGTCGGGCATGTGATGGTCGCAGATGATAAAGTCGATGCCGAGCGATTTGGCGTAGGCAATCTCCTCAACAGCCTTGATGCCGCAGTCGAGAATGATGATGAGTTTCACGCCAGCCTCCTTGGCATAGTCGATACCCTTCTTGCTCACTCCATAGCCCTCGTCGTAACGGTCGGGTATGTAGTATTCGATGTTGGAGTAGAACTGTTGGATGAATTTGTACACCAATGCCACTGCCGTGCATCCGTCCACATCATAGTCACCATATACCAAAATGCGCTCCTTGCGCCCCATAGCATCGTTGAGGCGGTCGACGGCAAGGTCCATGTCCTTCATGAGGAACGGGTTGATAAGGTCTGCCAACTGCGGGTGGAAGAATCGCTTGGCAGCTGACTCTGTTGTTATGCCGCGTCTGATGAGCAGCCAGGCGAGTATTGGGCTGATATTCAGCTTCGCCCCCAGTTCGTCAGCCGCCTGTTTCTCCTCTGTC
>CAKQFF010000140.1 GCA_934230685.1 uncultured Prevotella sp.
ATCCTGGCGACAGAGGTTCGCAGCTTATCATATCAAGCGTTTGGCGCAGTTCATTAAGCAGTTCGGGCCAGTATTTCATCTGCTCGTAGGCAAGCTTGATGCATTGCGCCCTTACGGCATAAGGCGACTTAGGGTCGGCGAGTCGCGTCAGGCAGAAGTCGATGAAGTCGGTACGGACGTTGTCCTCGGCGCAGGGCTGGCGCAGAAGCAGGTTGAGCATTAGGCGCAGCTTTGTGGTGTCCTGCTCCTTCAGACTGTCGTTACGCCCGCCTTGGGTCAAAGCGCATAGCTCATGAATGTCGGATTGGGAGAGGCGGTGATTGAGGGAGAGTTTCATTGCTTTTAATTCAAAATATTGGTATCTCACCGCAAATCTACTACAATTAATCCATACAGCAAAATGTTTGACCAATTAATCAAACCACAATAAAATAAAAAACTGGGAACGACACATGTTTCTCGGATATTATGTCTACCTTTGCGATACAGCAAGACAGCAAGTCTGCTCATACATTTTCCATTAACACAAAAAGCTTATGCCTATGAACACTTTACAAGGTTTACTTTTCACAGTAGTGGCAGCTCTTCCTGCTACAGCAATGGCACAGTTTGCTCCGCGACATACGCCGGGGATTATGAAAAAACTGCCAGTGGCTATGGAGCATCCCGTCAACGACACTCCAGAAGGCACGCTGCATGACAACATGGCTTATGCCAACACCTACCACTACTACGGCTACGAAGGCGAGATAGAGAACGCCGAGAGCCACGCCATCATCACTCGTTATGTAATGACGCCCGACAGCACCATCTGGTGGCACAACCCTATCACAATGCAAGACGGAGGATGGGTGCGCATCGACCACATGGGTGGTGGGAAATATGTGATGCACACTCCACAGTGTATCATAGAGGATGAGGACAACATCGACGAGGAGGGAAACATCTACAAAGCCTTTGCCACTCGTCTGGTGCTAAAGAACTTTGGCGACGGATACTATTACTATCCCGATGTCGACGAGGAGGGTCAGGCCAACCTCGACCTGCACTTCACCCTTAACGAGGACGGAGAACTGAGACAGGTGAACGACAGCATCGTGAAAGACATGGATGATATGCCTTATGAGGTGCTGGCTCTAAGCAACGCTAATGGAGACTGGTATGGATTCAGCGACGGAGCCATGCGCGTGTGGCGTGTCAACGAACAGCCCACAAAGCTGCCCGAGGGCGTTGAGCCACAGAGATACGTGCTAACCGACTCAACCCTAAACCTGCAGACGGGACGCTTCTCGTTCACACGACAGCTCATCGATATGGCTATACAGGGACAAGACGCCTATCTCGCCGCTCCTGACGGCACGGGATGGATTCACGGCAAGATAACCGACGACGGAAGCATCTGCCTGCACCCACAATACATCGGTCCTGCTAAGATATACGGAAGTCATGTGTGGTTTGAACCTGCCACATTCCAAATTCTATGTGACAACGAGGCTACGGACGACGAGGACGACGACTACGAGGATGAGCAGGAGCCATACGAATTGGATTATGAGCTTGCTCCTGAACTTGTGCTGCACAAAACCGCAGACGGGGCTTATGCTGCCGACTACCCTGCCGCGCTGCTCATCAACGCTACAAAGGGACAAGTGCTGTATGCTGCCGACTATCCTGTGCCGTCGCTCACGACATTCACTGAGAAGCCTGCCGTTCCTGCAACGCCGAAGATAACGGAGTTCTATCCTTACTATGAGGAAGACGGTTCGGCACTTTTCACGGTGCGCATACCGGTGTACGACCAAAACAAAGAAATGCTCGACCCTACCCTACTGTCGTACGTGGTATACGTAAACGACGACAAGGAGCCTTACACATTCCTGCCGGAGGACTACCAGGCCCTCACCGAACCTATGACCGAATTGTCGTACTGGTTTAACGATGGCTATGACTTCTCAATCACTGACATTGGACACACCATCTATCTCTACGTGGATGCGGAGCGTGTAGGTGTGCAGTCGATATACCGTGGTGCTGGTGAAGAGCGACGCTCTGACATAGGATGGGACGACGGAAGCGTCACAACCGGATTGAAGTCAGCCACCACCACTAAGCGCATCGACAGCATATACGACATTCAGGGAAGAAAGTTGCAGCGTCTCACTCAGGGCATAAACATTGTGCGCATGACCGACGGCACAACAAAGAAAATCATAAAGCGATAGATTTTAAAAAAACTATTATCTCCTCATCACCTGCTTCCAAGCGGAGCGCAGTCCCGGCGGCAGAGGTTCGCAGCTTATCATCTCAAAGTGTTTGGCGCAGTTCATTAAGCAGCCCGGGCCAGAACCTCATCTGGCTCGTAGGCAAGCTTAATGCACTGCGCCATTATGGTGTAAGGCGACTTGGTTAGAGACTTTCTGAGTTGCTATTTCAGTTCAAAATCTGCAACACCTCGTACGTCTGTCTCGCTTGCACATATATAAGCCTTGAATGCGCCTGGCTCAGCAACAAATGCATGTGTCTTTGCTGACCAATACTCAAGGTCGGTAGCGGTGATATTGAAGGTCACCGTCTTTGTCTCACCAGGAGCCAGCTCCACCTTGGCAAAGTTCTTGAGTTCCTTCGTAGGACGCTCTTCTGACGACCTCACGTCGCCAATGAACAACTCTACGACTTCCTTACCTGCCAGCTTTCCGGTATTGGTAACCGGAACCGTAACTGTTATATTGCCGTCATGCGTCATGGTCTTGGCTGACAGCGTAGGCTTGCCGTAACGGAATGTGGTGTAGCTAAGTCCGAAGCCGAACGGGAATTGCGGCTGCACGTTCTTGGTGTTAAACCAACGATAGCCTACATATATACCTTCGTCATAATACACCTGACCGTCTACACCCGGATAGCCACGCTTGCCAAACTGGAAGCAACGATAGTCGTCCTGCTTCTTGGCAAAGGTCACGGGAAGCTTGCCGCTCGGATTGACCTTGCCTGAAAGCACGTCAGCAAGAGCCACACCCGACATCGAACCAAGATACCAGCAATGCACCATTGCCTTGACATTGCTGATCCAAGGCGTGGCGAAGGCATTGCCGCCGAACGTCACAACCACAATATTCTTCTGAATCTTGGCTAATTCGGCTATCAGTTGGTTTTGACCATAGGGCAAGTCATAGGATTCGCGGTCGCCATTTTCACAATCCTGCTTGTGATTCTTGTTCAGACCACCGATAAAGACAATAAGGTCAGCATCCTTGGCCTTAGCCAACGCTTCTGCCTTGAGCTTTGCAAGCGAGTCGGCATCCAATGGGTCGACAGCGTCGTACAATGCGCGTCCGGCATAATAGCCACGTGCAAAATCAATCTTGTCCTCATACAATGTTTTCAAGCCATCGAGCGGAGAAATATCAAACAGAGTCTTCAGCTCCGACGAACCGCCTCCTTCACTCATGTTGCGCACGGCATTGTCGCCGACAACAAGAATTCGGCGATACTTGTCTGGATTGATAGGGAGGATGGACGCTTGGTTCTTGAGCAATACGATTCCCTCCTCGCCCACTTTGCGACAAGCGTCGTAATGTTGCTCAGAGCATTGCGAGCCTATCACCTTGTCAGGATTCATTGAGGTGCGGAATATGGTGCGCAACACGCGCCCTGCCTTGTCGTCAAGCACGCTCATGGGTATCTTGCCTTCATTGACAAGTTTCTCGAACGCATCAGCCAGACGATAGGTATTATATCCCTGCGAACGGTCTTCGGTCTTGCCATTGGTGTCGGTGCCCATCTCAATGTCAAGGCCGTTCATCGCAGCCTGCCATGTATCGTGAGTTCCGCCCCAGTCGCTGATTACAGCACCGTCAAAGCCCCATTCCTCCTTAAGTATCTGGTTGAGCAGTTTGTTATTATGACACATGTGCTCGCCCTCCCACAGCGGATAAGAGCCCATGATGGTCCACAATCCGGCTTGCTGCACACACTTCTTGAATGCAGGCATGTAGATCTCGCGGAAGGCACGCTCATCGACATTCACGTTAACCGTAAAACGGTCTACCTCCTGATTGTTAAGCGCAAAGTGCTTCAAACAGCAAGCCACTCCATTCTTTTGCGCTGCCTGTATATATGGCACGGCCATCTCGCCCGAGAGATAAGGATCCTCGCCCATATACTCGAAGTTGCGGCCATTGAGCGGCATACGCGCTATACTGGTGCCGGGACCCAACAGAATATCCTTGCCACGGAAGGCAAACTCCTCGCTGACGGCATTGCCATAAACGCGTGAGAGGTCGCGGTTCCATGTGGCAGCAAGGCATGTGAGCGAGGGGAAAGCACAGATAGAGTCGTTGGTCCAGTTGGCAGGACTCCATGAGTTCCAGTCTACTTCGGCACGCACTCCATGAGGTCCGTCGCTCATATTGAGCTGACGTATACCCAAACGCGGCACTCCGGGAGTTGTAAACTTGCTCTGCGCGTGCAGCAATTGTATCTTCTCATGAACGGTCAGACGCTTCAACGCGTCCTGCACACGCTCCTCAACAGAAGCTTTAGGGTCAAGATAGACCGGACGAGACGACTGGGCCGCTGTACTTGCCGATAGGGTCAGGGCAAAAGCTGCCGATAAGATTGTTTTTTTCATACTATTCATACTATTATTTACAACTATTTGCAACGCAAAGCCAAGATGGTTTCATACAATTCCTGCTTACCACTTGTAGTCTTAGGCTCGCCATTAGCCTTGGCATAGTCTACAAGAGCTTCGAGGGTCATGTTGCCATCCTCATAATC
>CAKQFF010000141.1 GCA_934230685.1 uncultured Prevotella sp.
CTCACGCTCAACCGCCCGTCGAACACGCTTAGTGGTGGCGAAAGCCAGCGCATAAATCTTACAACCAATCTTGGCAGCTCGCTTGTTGGCTCGGTATATATTCTCGACGAGCCGAGCATCGGACTGCACAGCCGCGACACCGACCGACTGATTCATGTGCTGCGCGAACTGCAGCAGCTCAACAACACCGTGATTGTTGTGGAGCATGACGAAGAGATTATGCGTGCAGCCGACTATATTATAGATGTTGGTCCTGATGCCGGACGCTTGGGTGGCGAAATCGTGTATGAGGGAACCATCGACAACATGAAATCGGTGGATGTGGACAAGATGCGCAGCCACACCGTGAGATATCTCACTGGAATAGAGACAATTCCCGTGCCCACCACTCGCCGCCAATGGAACCAGGCGATAGAGATAAAGGGCGCAAGGATGAACAATCTTAGGGGCATCGACGTGAAGATTCCTCTTAATGTGCTCACGATTGTCACGGGTGTGAGCGGTTCGGGCAAGTCGTCGCTGATTAAGGGCATTCTCTACCCTGCCCTCAAACGCCATCTTAGCGAGGTGGCTGATGCGCCGGGCGAATATTCGTCGCTCGAGGGCGAGTGGAATCAAATTACACACGTGGAATTTGTCGACCAGAACCCTATTGGCAAGAGCACTCGCTCGAATCCTGCAACATACATCAAGGCCTACGACCTTATTCGCCAACTATTCGCCGAGCAGCCGCTAGCTGTGCAGGAGGGATTCTCTGCTCAATATTTCTCGTTCAACGCCGAGGGCGGAAGATGCGAGGAATGCAAGGGAGCCGGAGTGATCAATGTGGAGATGCAGTTTATGGCCGACCTCGTGCTGGAGTGCGACGCCTGCCACGGCAAGCGATTCAAGAAGGAAATTCTCGACGTGCGTTTCCACGAGAAGAATATCTATGACGTGCTGAACATGACTGTGTCGGAGGCGATAGAATTCTTCAAGCAGTACGGCCAGAACGCCATAGCCAACAAGCTTCAGCCTCTTGAGGATGTGGGACTGGGATACATCAAGATGGGACAAAGCTCCTCCACTCTGTCGGGCGGCGAGAACCAGCGTGTGAAGCTGGCCTACTTCATCGGACAGGAGCGGCAGACTCCCACGCTCTTCATCTTCGACGAGCCAACCACCGGACTTCACTTCCACGACATCCACCGTCTGCTCCACTCGTTCAACGCACTTATCGAGAAGGGCCACTCCATTGTGGTGATTGAGCACAACATGGACGTCATAAAATGTGGCGACTATATCATCGACCTCGGACCCGATGGCGGCAACCGCGGTGGAAACATTGTTGCGACAGGAACTCCCGAGGAGATTGCATGTTGCAAGGAGAGCGTAACAGGAAAATATTTGAAGGATAAACTTTGAAAAAATAAATTCCGAATAAGGAGAAACTTTGAAGAAGGAGAAACTTTGAAGAAGGAGAAACTTTGAAGAAGGAGAAACTTTGAAAAAGGAGAATCTTTGAAGAAGGAGAAATCTCTATAGAGAAATGATAAAAACAGAAAGTACTGCTTAGGATACAAAACCTAAGTGGTACTTTTTTTTTAAGTTCATCCGAAAAATGGAATAATAGAATATCTGAACGGACTTTAAGTAAACAATAAAAACACCCGATAAAGAGAAACCACAAAAAATGGCATTAAGGAGTTGAGGATTAACACCTCAAACTCCATTAATGCCTTCTTACCAGTAAACCATAACCTCAACGACTTGAGATAAAATCATTTACTTTCGTTATTCTAATTAAATCAGCTATATAGTCATCTCTCAATTAATCAGCTATCAAATTATCAATTAAAACTGCTAATTTTATTAACAAATCTTACGTGAACCGTCGCTGATAACAACGTCGATTACCTTTGGCTCCTTGCCATACTTAGCCGAGTACTTAGCCTTGGCGTCGGCAATGAACTTGTCGTACAACTCCTCCTTAACGAGGTTGATTGTGCAGCCACCGAAGCCGCCACCCATGATACGGCTACCTGTAACGCCGTTCTCCTTGGCAATCTCGTTGAGGAAATCGAGCTCTTCGCAAGAAACCTCATACTCCTTGCTCAGTCCCTCATGAGTCTCATACATCTTCTGGCCTACAGTCTCGTAGTCGCCAGCGTTGAGGGCTTCGCATACTGCGAGCACGCGATCCTTCTCGCCGAGTACGAAGTGAGCGCGCTTGTAATCCTCTTCGCCAACTTCAGCCTTAACCTCCTCAAGCTGCTCCCATGTGCAGTCGCGCAAAGTGTTGAACTGAGCCTCCGGATGCTTAGCAGCGATGTGCTTAACAACATTCTCGCAGCTGTTGCGACGGTCGTTGTATGGCGAACCAGCAAGTTCGTGCTTAACGCAAGAGTTGAGCAACACGAGCTTGTAGCCTACCGGACGGAACGGGAAGTACTCGAACTCACGGCTGTTGCAGTCGAGACGCATCAAGCAACCCTCCTTGCCAAATACGCTGGCAAACTGGTCCATGATACCGCAATTAACGCCACAGTAGTTGTGCTCTGTAGCCTGACCGGCAAGCACCATATCCCACTTGCTCACCTTATTATCACCGAACAAATCGTTCAATGCAAAAGCGAAGCAGCTCTCCAAAGCAGCTGATGAAGACATACCAGCGCCGAGGGGCACGTCACCAGCGAATGCTGTGTTGAATCCCTTAACGTCGACACCGAGCTTGCGCATTTCCTGAACCACGCCATAGATGTAGCGTGCCCAGCTTGCACGAGGTCCCTGAGGATCGTCCACCTTGAACTCTACGCGGTCCTTGAGGTCGATTGAGTAGCACATTACTGTGTTTGTGCCGTTAGGACGAACCTCTGCCATGATGCCCTTGTCTACAGCACCCGGGAACACGAATCCACCGTTGTAGTCGGTGTGCTCACCAATGAGGTTGATACGGCCCGGAGAGGCGTAAATATTTCCTGTCTTACCATCAAAATGCTTGATAAAGCGGCTTCTTACAAATTCGATATCCATAACAAATAGTGTTTTAGTTAATATTTAGATTTAAAAAAATGAGGCTTGCCGCCAAAGACTTCACATCCCGGAAGCAAGCCTCGAGTTAATTGTTTTTATTCTACAGGAATTTCGGTATTAACGTTCTTAGAACCCCAGAGTGCGAAGTAGAACACGTAAGCGGCACTAAGCAACACAACAACAAAGCTGGTGATGTAGCTGTGGGTGAAATCTACCACCTTGGCCTGAATACCAATCACGATGGCGAAACCTACAACCATCATCATGAATGCGCCAGATGCCTTGGCTGTGTACTTGCCAAGACCCTCGGTAGCGAGGTTGAAGATACCACCCCACATAACCGAAGCACACAAACCGATGAGGAGGAATGCGAAGATGCCTGCAGGCACCTCACCCCATACGAAGCTCATTGTGGTATAGTCGATACCAGGGCACTGAACAGTCATTGTAGAAGGAAGTGCCATACCGATGGCTACAAGCACCATTGCCATGAAGCTTACAGAAGCGATCATTGTCTTAGGAGCAATCTTGCCACCAAAGATACCGCCGAGGAAACGTCCGATGAGCATGAAGATGAAGTAAACGGCGCTCAATGTGCCGCAATAGCCTGCGTCCATACCCATGCCCGGGTTCACAGCGTCCTTAGCGGCTGTAAGATAGCCAAGAATGAAAGTAGGAGGTCCTACCTCGATGGCACCATACAAAGCGATGGCGAGCATACCGAGCTTGAAGTGGCGGAATGAGTAGCAACTATACTTGTCGTCGGTGGTCTTCACACCCTTGCTTGAGCCATGCTGTGGCTCCTCAATCTTGGTGAAGAAGATTACGACAAGTGCAAAAATGAAAATGCCAAGAGCGATGAAGAGCGCAGGAGCGGCGTCGGCCACCTTAGCCTTTGAGGCGTCGCCGATAAGGCTACCCATGAGCATGTAGACACACACTGCAGCTGCCGAGTTGAACACACCACCAATCTGGATGAGCTGGTTGCCTGTGCTACCGCCACCACCAAGAAGGTTGAGCATTGGGTTAACTACGGTGTTGAGCATACACATGCACAAGCCTGAGATGAAGGCACCGATAAGGTAAACCACGAAGCCCATTGAGCCGCTAACCCACTGGATAAGCAAACCGATGATACCCACAACGAGGGCAGCGAGAGCTGTCTTCTTGTAGCCGAACTTGTCGATGAGCAGACCAGAAGGAACACCCATGAGCAAGTAAGCGCCAAAGTTACCGTAGTTGCCCACCTGGGCCAAGCTTTCAGGTACCTGGAAAGCGTTTTTCAATATGATAGCCATTGGTGAACACAGATTGGTCACAAAGGCAATCATAGCAAAGAGGAATATCATTGCCATGATAGCAATAATACTGCCTTGTTTTTTCTTGGAATTTTCCATTGTTTTTTGTTAATTGTTTTAGTTATGTAAAATTATTTAGTCTCAAAAGCAGCTTTTTCTTACAAATAAAGAAAATGTAAACACACCCCTTAATATAGATGTGTAAAAATACACCTTATAACATAAGGTTGCACATTAATGATTGAGAATTGGGATATTAATCCCAACTCTCAATCACGCGTTGTATAAACCTATTCTAAATCTGCCTTCTTAATTTAAGCTTTATTATTTGTCAACTGTAAATCTGTAGACTGTCTTCTGAGTGTACTGCTCGCCCGGACACAACACAACCGACGGGAAGTAAGGACGGTTGGGTGAATCGGGGAAGTGCTGTGCCTCGAAGCAGAT
>CAKQFF010000142.1 GCA_934230685.1 uncultured Prevotella sp.
TCATCAGCGCTATGGTGGCAATAATCATGCAGTTTCTGACCGGTCTGCTTCTATATATCTTATCCGCAAGTCTGCGTTGATAACGGCTCTTTTTCATACCTGTCCCCTCTCTGTTCCTTTAATGCTGCAAAGTTAAATCCGCAGCAGTATCGTGCTGAGTATGACTCCTGCAATGCATCCTATAACTGCCGCTATACCAAATAAAATTCCATTCTCCGCTCTGATGAGATGTTTCAACTGTCTTTTTGTCATGCCTATTTTTCGCAGAATATCATATTCCGCTTTTCGCTCTATCCTGTTTACAATGGCATTGTGGAAAAAATTTAAGAATGCCATTATTCCCGCGGCGAGACTTATTCCTCCTCCTATGGTTTCCAGTATTCTCAGACCGTTTTTTTCTTCCCGTCTTACCATCTCATAAGAAACGTAGGAAACCACCTCCGGGCTGTTATGCACTATATCTCTTACGGCAGCCTCTTCTTTTTCCGCATCCTTTGTATCTATTGTTACCGCATACAATATACCCCCATTATCATCCGTTTCTGTTTTTGGTAAAAAGCAGGTGATAAAGCCCTCGTACATACAAATCTGCGGAATATCCTCCACAACCGCCAACACTTCCGCTTCCCTTACTCCGTCTTTGTCCTTAACCGGTATCTTTTCCCCCGGATGAAAGAAACTTTCCTGCTCCTTTAATACGGAAGCCGTCGCTAAAATAACATATTCACCACTCTCAAATTTTTTCCTGTCTATGCTTCCTTCCGTGACCGTCCAATCCGCTATGTCATCAAAATCCACATAATACTGCATATAGGTCCACAATTCATCACATCCCAGATTTTGGGCATTCTGTCTGGAAAGCTGCAAATTGCGCAATTCGTTTTCTTTGTACTTCCCCTGAGCAATGTAATTATCCACTCTCGCCACAATGGCATCGGAAGTAATAAATGCTTCGGAAAGATACCTGCCCTTTACTTCCGCTCCATGACATGCATCCTGCAGTTTCTGAACCAGTTCCTCTGTCAGTTCTGCCTCCGGTTTTCCTGTAAGCACAGAATAATACAGATAAGATTTTTCTCCCAAAATGCTATTTTCTCTTGCCTCCAGTACGGACTCTCTTGCAACTATAAAATCATAATCTATTTTTTCCAATCGGGAATATCCATTTTTCAGATATTTCATAAAGCTTATGGTAAGTACAAACAAAAGAACGCAAATGGACGTAGAAAGAATAACTGCAAAGGAGCGCATCCTGTTCCTTTGCAGATTTCTGTATACAAACCGTAAAGTGCAATACCGCTTAGGATTATGTGCCGGTACCTTCACCCTGACGTTCGGCTGACAATTTTGTGCCTCACTCATGGATAATTTCAATAAAAATCGTACCGGCCGGTATGTCCCCAGGATTACTGCCAGTAAAGTTATTCCTACCGCCCAGACAAACCATTCACAGTTTCCGGCCAGATACCTGTTTTCTCCGAAGAACCCCGGCAAAAAATGTTTTTTTGCTGCCATAAAAATCACCCCCGTTAGAAAACATCCCACCGGTATGGCAATGATGTATTGTAAAAAAACCTGCATCTGTATCGTGAAATACAGTTGTTTTTTTGTCATTCCCTGCAAACGCAAAAGACCGTAAAATTGAGCATCCTTTACCACCGAATTACTGTATACCGAATACACCGAAGTATATGCGGCCATAAATACCAGAATAGCGGCCATCGCTCTAACCATACTATCCGCTACGCTTTGTTCCTGTTCATAAGCCGCATTTACCACTATTTCCGGTTCCCCTTTTTGAAAAACAGCACTCCATTCTTTTGCAAGATACTCTCTTGTCAGTTTTCTGCCTTCCGCATCCACGTAAACTATGCCTGCAGCCGCAGTTTTGTATTTTGCAAATGCCTGTCCCGACAAATAAATACTTGCATATTCTGCTTTGGAATTGCTGTTGCAGATGCCGGAAACCACATATCTTACACCAGAAATAACTATCTCGCTTCCTATCGGTATTTCTTCTATATATCTGCCGTAATTTTTGTCTATCGCAACCTCATTTTCCGTTTCCGGCCACGTTCCCTCTGTAAGCTCTGCGAAGCATAGGCCTGCTGCCTCTTCCTCCATATAATTAAGAACAACCTGCCTGCTGTTATATTCCCCCGCCATCCACTGTTCCAGTCTGGTTCCGTAAAAACAACACAATGTCCGGTTTTCTTCCTTAAACTGTAAATACTCTTCATAAGTCACATTTCGGTACTCTGCCTCTGCTTCTGTTCCCATCTGTCTTAAATTACTCTGCAGGAAAAACGCATACAGTGCGTCAGCAAAAACAAAGTATATCCCTACAAAGGAAAAGGCTATCGCTATTGCCAGTATCACAATACTGTTTTTTATCTTATTGTTCTTAAATTTCTTAAGCGTAAGCCATAAAATATATTTCATTATTTCCTCTTCAAATTGATAGCAACAAATCCGAATACATGCTTCCTTATCCACAATTTTAGCTGATTTTGTCATATTTTCCATACAGCTGGCACGGTTTGTATTCTGTCAGGCACGATTGGCATGTTCCGGCAGCATTACCGTTACCGAAAACCGATTTTCGTACTCTTCCCACAAGCAGAAGCCATCCATTCCCTGTACTAATTTTCTTACACTTTTTATCCCTATGCCATGATTATTGGTATCCTTTTTTATCGTTCTCAAAGAAGGGTTATTGTGAAAAACCGGTTCACTGACTGAATTTTCTACTTTTATAAACAGATTCCTTTTTTGTCTTGTGATTTCCACGGATATGTACCTTTCCTTCTCCTTTAATTCAGCCTCTATGGCATTGTCTAAAAGATTGGATAAAATAATACCTATATCTGTCTGCCTTTCCTCTCCGATTTGTCCACAAATTTCTATGTTACATGAAATATTATTTTTTTTGCATAGGGACGCCTTATCATTTAGGACGGCATTCACTACCGTACTGTCTGTATAATAATATAGGTCTGTTTCAAATTTACTTTGTAACAGTTCCTCCAGATACTTTGTCGTTTCTTCTACTCCCGATGTATAAAGCATCCCCCGGACAACCGTCAGGTAATGTTTCAAATCATGCCGTAAAATCCGATTATTCTCATATACTTCATCCAATTTATTCAGTGTATTTTTCTCCTCCTGCAGCTTCATAATAAGAATTTCATTTTCCAACTTATATTGCTGCTGCCTGTTCAGGTAGTACAGGCACATAGATACTGCCACACAGATAGCAAGTAGCCCAAATGCCACGAAAATAAGCTCTGTTTCCTCTTTTTCTGTCAGTCTCCCGGTTTTGGTTATATTTACAACTACACAACCGGTCAGCAATGCTCCCCCGTATAACAGACCTCCTATAAGCCATTCCTGCCACACTGCCTTTTTTCGGCGGCATAACAGGATTATCACCATGAGCATCAGCAAAAACAGCAATTTATGAAGAATCAAAGTTAATATTCTTATCGCACTTCCCATTTCGGTCAATTTTTCCAACTCTACCTTTAATACCGTGGTAATCCCATAAACGATAAGCATATTGGATGTCATCTGTACCACATAAAAAATCAGATTATACAGAAATTTACTTTTCCAGCTTCCCTGTAAGAAAAAAAGAGAAAATACAAAACTGCCGGTAAATATACACAACAGCGTTATGCCGGCATTTTCTGATATATCCTGTAAAAAGCCAAGTCCTGCCACAAAAGCAAGCATTATCATGCTATACACAGTTATGTTCTTTATACGGTCGTTTCTTTTCAACACTATTGTCAGAAATGCAATTACGGCAGCCGCATCAAACAGGCTTGCCCCCCATTCTGACATTTTATATACGACATCCATGCACAAATTTCTCCAATCCTCTTATATATTCTTTTTGTATTGTTTCCCTGTTTTGTCTGCTGATTGGCAATTTTTCTCCGTTATCCAAAAGAACTCCCTGAGAATTTATCATGGCAATATACCGCACGTTAACAAGATAGCCCACATGAATCCTTAAAAAACCGTAATCTTTTAATTTTCCCTCATATTCTGTCATTTTTCCCCGTTCCCTTTTTATCTCATTTCCGATATGTATTTCCATATAATGTCCTTTACTTTCCACATAAATGATTTGCCTTACCGGATATGTGCATGCCACATTATTTTTAGCAAAAGAAAACACATGCATTTCTGAGGCAATCTTCTTTTCTGCAGTCAGAATTGCTTCTTCCAATTCCTCTCTGATATGACTCTTTCGTACAAAGCGGAGCGGCCGGTACTTCAGACTCTGAAATACCAATTCTGCTCGATTCGTAAGAAAAATAATGGTGAGAAAAGGAGATTGCTGCATCAGAGCATTTGCGACGGATAATCCGTTTACATCCGGCATATCAATATCAAGAAGTACTACATCTATCCCTGTTTTCAAAATATCTTCCGTCATAGTGCTTCCATCCGAAAATTCATAAATTTCCGGGAGCGTGCATAATTTAGGCACGATGTTCTGCAATTCTTTTTGAGTTATTAAAATATCCGTCCTATCATCGTCACATATTGCCATCTTCATAAAAATCTCCCTTTTTACTAAGGTTATCCTTATTAAAATAATATCATATTGTATTTGTTTTTTCCATACCATTTCGTTTTTAAAAAAAGACCGCAGGCAGCAATATCCTTTCTTCATGGCATTGCCGCTTACGGTCTCTGTTTCAAATACAATCTTTATGCTCTGTGAAAT
>CAKQFF010000143.1 GCA_934230685.1 uncultured Prevotella sp.
TCCACCTTGCCAACACCATAGTCGTAGAAATTGACCATAAGTGGAGTGTAGTTCTTATGCAGAACCTGAAGCATGGAAACTCCCTTAGGCATATACACCCAATATTCGCCCAACTTCTGAATGGGTTTGCCCATGATGCTGCCATCAAACTTCACCCCATCAAGAGCAATGCCCACCTTGACAAGCGCGCAATTAAGATTGTTGAGATCCTTGCGAGGCTGAGATTGGGCAGTGAGGTCGCTTCCAGCAAGCTTGAACGACTCCACTGTGAGCTTTTGGGCAAATACCGTTGAGATTACTGCAAAGAGCATGAAAAAGGATAACAATATCTTTCGCATGATGGTTGTCGACTTTTATATAGTTTTGTTTGTTATCTTATTATCGTTTCTATTTTCTCTCCGTCACGATAGAGAGCACCATTCTGAATCACTCCATTTTGGCAGTAGCCAATGATGTAATCGCCAGCCTGAGGAGTCGTAGAACAACCGCTCACGGCATGAGAAGCATGGAACTTCATTCTACCATTGCCATGAGGTTTGCCATTAAGCAGACCACCAGTCCATGTGGCATAACCAAGATTTACTGTGCCAGACTTGGGAGATGGGGTAGGCTTAGAAGAAGATGGGGTAGGCTTAGAAGAAGGAATAGAAGTTGGCTTGTGAGAATCCGTAGACTCAATCTTTCCTTCAGACTTGTTTGACTGTTTTTGCTCATCCTTTTTAGAGGTTTTAGCTACATTTTCTTTAATATCCACATCCTCGGGCATTTTATCAGTCTTGCGCATTATATTATCGGCTATGACTGATGTGGAGTCCTTCTTTTGTGATTGCAGTGTATCGTAATTAGCCGAATGCTCAGTAGCATTGCCTTCTTCATTTTTATTAAATTTATTCCAAGCAAACCATCCACCAAGAGATACGACTGTCACACATGCTATAGCAATGAGTTTGGTACTTATAGGCTTAGGAGGATCGGAAATGATCGTGTCGGTAGGAATACGTCCGTCGCCTGCATTATTTGAGAATGAGCTGTTGGCAGTTGAATGTATGCCATGCTCCAATATGTTCTGAAAGGAAGCAATGTCATTAGGTCGGCTGACGGCTTCTTTCTGCAATCCGCATATAATGGCATCCATAGTGTTCTGCGACACAGACTCAGGCAATGTCTTATAGATTTTGTGAGTACTCTGCTCCTCAGCATCACACGGGTCAACACCGCTAAGCATATAGAGCAATGTGGCAGCAAGCGAATAGATGTCGAGCGAGGGAGAGAAGGTGCTGACGTTTTGTTTCAGTTGCAAAGGAGAATAACCCTTGGAATAGCCACGGATGCCCTTATCTTTTTTAGGCTTGCCATTGACGAAATACATAGCCTGACCGAAGTCAATCAATACAGGTTTTATGGTGTTGCCATGCCTAACCATCATGATATTATCGGGCTTGATGTCGAGATGCAGGATGTTGCGGTTGTGCAGATAGGCAAGAGCACTCGTAAGCGGCAAGATGATGCCTTTAGCTTGAGACTCCTGCAATGCCCCACAATGCTCAGCCACATACTGATAGAGCGACACATTGCCAAGATAGCTCATGACATAATACACAGTGTTGTTCTGCTCGAACACCTCGTTCACTGGCACTATGTTGTCGTGTTTGAGCGAGTGCAGAATCTCAGCCTCTGTCTTGAAGTCGGCTTTGGCACTTTTGAACGCCTGCTGGTTTTCTGCAGTCACCACAACATTGCCATTGGCATCCCTTGAGCAAATCTTGCCCATAAAAAACTCCTTGATGGTGAATGTGGCAGTCTGCGGAATGTTGCCCACCATGATTTGGGCTGTGGCACGATAGGTGATGCCAAAGCCACCACTATGCAATGGCTCTGCTATAGTATAAAGAACGGCTCCTTTCAATGTGGAGCCGATATTTAGAGCGTTATGTATCATGTTTTTTATTTAGAAAGACAAAAACGTGTTCTACCAAGCACAAACTCCTGGTTTGGCTGGATGTAAATGGAAGTGCCCTCGGCAATAGGTTTGCCAGAGAGATAAACAGGATTCTTAGAACGGTTGACAGTGAACAGATACTTATAGGAGCTGCCCACAGACTCAACCGTTATAGTAATAGAGCGATGGCTGATGGTACGGTCGCCCTCAATCATGATGTCGGAAGGCGACTGCGGGTCGAACATACCAATGGTGTTGGCACCCAGATGCAGCACATGAAACTTATCCTTGTTGTAGAAATGCTTCTTTTTCTGCAACAGTCGGGCAATAACACCCGAAGGAGTGCCACCAGTGTTCACAATAGGGTCGGTGACTGGATGAGACCCTCCTTGCTGTTGCTTTGTATCAGACTGTTGTTGTGTGGCACCATTGCCAAGATGAATTTCCTTCTGTGTGATCTTCACTCCAAAAACATTTCCGCACTGCTGTTGCGGACATTTAAGTTTTACCACACATTCCTGCTCAGGCATATAGAACTTCACAACCTGTCCGCATTTGGGACATTTGGCTGCCATTACTTTTCTTTTATTATCTTCTGCCATATTGATATTCCTTACCAGCTCATTAGAACATTATCGTATAGTGACTTGGAAGTGACCAATTGCGGATGCTGCTTGTTGTTATGCAGTTGCACATCCTTGTGTACATACTTAAACAATTCCATCACAGTAACCTTCTTGTCCTCGTTGCTGTCAGCCTTGCCACGCAATCCCTTGATGACACCATTTGTGAGTAATCCCGAACCTACAAGTGAACTTTCTTGCGAGGTTTCATCAGCACGTGAGGACAGAAAGACAATATATCGTGGATTGTTCTTCACGATGTTCTTCCAAGAAATGCGGCTCATGTCCTTGGTGGTCATCTCTTTAGTGTTCATATTATTGGCAGCAGTTCCTGAGAAGCAAGCGTCAATATAGCAAACAATGTCCTTAGCCTGGCATTTGTCCAATTCGCTGAACAGCTCATTATAGGCAAGCATCTTTGAGCCACCCGACACATAAGTACACATATAATTCTCTATGCCATGTCCGCTATACGAGAACACTATATGGTCGTTGGCATTGGCAACAGCCTTCACCTTACGGATGGCAGCAATGACATTGGCACGTGTGGCATTCTTGGATGTAAGCAATACCACCGTTGCATCTTTTGTTTTGTAGAGCATTGCAAGACGCTTGGCATCTTTGGTAGACTGGGTAAGGTCGTTCTTGTCGCCCTCATAGTTTGACACGCCAGTAATGATGGCATACGTTTTCTGAGCCTCTGCCGAGATACACAGCAGGAGCATAATAATGATAGTGGTGAATAGTCGTTTCATTTTTCTGTCGTTTTAATACATTATGCATGGGCTTTACACCTACTGCACATTTGATTTTTAAATTCTATTTCAGAGAGAGGTTTAGAGCAACAAGGACAGGTGAGTTTGTTGGAATACTTGTTGCTGAAATCCTTTAGTTTCGAGTCCTTGCCCAAATAGATATTGATGATAACCTGTAAAAGTGCCGTGAATAAAGCAGTTACTGCTACACCATACACCTTCTGGTTGAAAGGAAGAAGCAATGTAAGTAAAAGACCTATGACTGCCGAGATAACACCCGGCAAGAATCTCATCATATTTTTCTTTTGTATCTTGGCATCTATCTCAGCTTTCTCCTTCAAAGCCTTGTCGTGAATACGAAGAACATATTGAAACTCAGCCTTGTAATTTTGGGGATCATCCTCAACAACATGGTGGGCAAAGAAAGTGAAACCCATACTTGTCTGGTCGGCAAGGACGACACGAGTAAACTCTGTGATGCTCACCTTCTTGATTTGAACAAGCTCGTCGTTGTCGTCGATGATATAAGTGCCGTTGGTGGAATTAAGGTCTTCAAGAGTCCATTGTCCACTGTCCGATACAGTAATCTTGGCATGTTGTCGGCTCACTCTCGAATTGTTGATAGGGAACTTCTGTGTTCCCTCCTTACCGATAATAACTTCTAGCATAACTATTTTTTTAAAGTTATGCTGCTACTTCTGTTCACCATATCCTTATATTTTTTAAGCAATGGCTTGGGAAGTTTGAGTGTTACTGAATTTTTAAGGCAATCGGACAGTACAAGGTGCTGTTTGAGAACATTGATGTCGTAGAGGAACATCTGGTTGATGATAACGCTACGTCCAAGGCGTATAAACGGACTCATCGTTCCTTTGGGGTAAGCCTGCGACAACATAGCCTCAATCTTTGAGATACCCAACGACAGCACTGTAGAAAGTCCACCGATATAACATATTTTGGTGTAATTGCCGTCTGCCATGATATATGCTATATTATCGACAAACAATATAATCATCTCGTCGCGATTGTTGATACAAATCTTTTTCATAAGCTTTATGATTTAAAATGATATTTCAGAGGCCTTCTATTCAATCCTTAATTCCGCAACACTATTATAATTTAAACTTTTTAAGTACCTGAGCAACAAAAAGTTGCCCAGGATTTTGTCATGTCGAAGAATTCATTTATCTTAGTGTTGCAAAATAAGCAAGAGAATTCAACGATAGACATGGCAAAAATACATATTAAATCTGAGAAACTCACTCCTTTGGGAGGAATATTTTCGGGTCATGGAGCAATTCGACTCCACATTGTCATCTGTAATCGACTCGACCCTCAGTCTAAGGTGTAGAT
>CAKQFF010000144.1 GCA_934230685.1 uncultured Prevotella sp.
ACATTACGGTCTTCAACCTGTATTGTTATTGTATTCATAATCACCTCCTTTTATTGAAATGCAACCTTGTATACTTGCAAAGTTACATATTTTTTCTGAAAACGCAAGCCCATATTCTTCTTAATTCACGTGAAAGCTATTTCTTGGTCCCAAAGCTTTATTTTCAGTGAACTTGCTAAGTATAGCTCATATTTATTTTTGTATATGAGCGGCAGACTGTATGAGGGTGTGGCATCCCTGACATACCTACTCTGACATGATTATACAGCCGGGTTAGTGGAGGGTGAGTCAAAACTCCTACCATGCGGGCTGAAAGCCCGCTTTTGTTTGAGTTTAGTATACCCTTCATTCCTACAGTTTGCCGCTCATTTATAAAGATAAATATGAATACATACTTATTCATAATCGCCTTCTTTTATTGAAATTCAACCTTGTATTGTATTCCAAAGGGGTTCAGTTGAAACGAACCCCTTTGCTGCAGGACTCTTTCATTAACTATATGGGTTGGGTTCAACCCAACCCATCGTCTCCAACTCCAATGCCATGGGAATGTAGAGTGGGAGATTATGGCTGTGACGGTGAACAAATAGCTCAGATTGAGGTTTGGGTGTCCATCAAATGGACACCCTCCTAATCCTACATACTTGAAAGGGGTTGGGTTCAACCCAACCCCTTTAGAAATATGATTGTCGGCGCTGCTCAAAATCCGTGCTATTCGCCGGCGAAGCCCGAGCGTTTCATCCGCGAAATCCTTATACGACCAGGATGCCACGCACCAATAATCTGTGGCTTCTGCGGGATCTGTGGGAGATATATGTACAGAAAAATACCGTTGAAAATGCACTGTGAAATCGCTCTCTTGGGGGCTGAAACCAATCATTTTTTTGAAAAAATCAAGAGAAAACACTTGAAATGAAAGCAAAATCAGGGTTTGGGGGATATGTTTTTGTGAGGCTGTAAAAAGGTGCATAATGGAGCTTGATTGTGGTTGCCTCTCTTGTGAGCTAAGTTATGACTTCGAAGAGTTAAATCGTATATATAGATAAGTGGTTAAATATCAACATATTACAATGCTTCGTAAAAATCAAAAACTTTTGCTACATTGTCATTTTGTCATTTGTCATTTTGTCATTTTCAATTTCAGAAAAATGAGAAAAATTTCTATAGGAGTATATATAATAAAATATATATTTTATTATATATACTCCTATAGAGGCTTTTGCTTTCAAATTTCGAAAATGACAAGATGACAAGATGACAAAATGACAACGTGATTATCAGCCTAAAAATTTTTTCAGCCAATTTGGGGTCAAATCCATTGCTCTTTGAGGGGCATTTCGTAACTTTGCAAGCGTCCAACAAACCCCATAAATTTGCGCCCTCGACAGGAAAAAATATTTCTCTCGGCAGGAAAAATTTTTATCTATCCTTGTACATGTCGTCGTAATACTTCTGATAGTCGCCAGAAGTCACATTATCCATCCATGCCTGGTTGTCGAGATACCAGCGCACGGTCTTCTCAATGCCCTCCTCAAACTGAAGCGACGGCTCCCAACCAAGTTCGCGCTGTAGTTTGCGCGAGTCGATAGCATAGCGCATGTCGTGGCCCATACGGTCGGTTACGTGTGTGATGAGGTCGAGGTCTTCGCCCTCCTTGCGTCCCAAGAGGCGGTCGACTGTCTTGATGAGCACGTGGATGATGTCGATGTTCTTCCACTCGTTGAATCCGCCGATGTTGTAGGTGTCGGCAATCTTTCCTTCGTGGAAGATGAGGTCGATGGCACGGGCATGATCCTCAACATAGAGCCAGTCGCGAACGTTCAATCCCTCGCCGTATACTGGTAACGGCTTGCGGTGGCGGATATTGTTGATGAAGAGCGGGATGAGCTTCTCGGGGAACTGGTATGGACCGTAGTTGTTGGAACAGTTGGTCACGATGGTTGGCATTCCATATGTGTCGTGGAAGGCACGCACGAAATGGTCGCTCGATGCCTTGGCGGCAGAGTAGGGCGAGTGGGGGTTGTATTTCAGGTCCTCTGTGAAGAAGTCCTCGCCGTAAGCGTGGTGGTGGTTGCTCGAAGCCTTGGTTGTGAATGGCGACTCAATGCCCTCGGGATGTGTTAGCTCCAAGGCACCGTACACCTCGTCGGTGGAGATGTGATAGAAGCGCTTGCCTTCGTATTTCTCGGGCAGCGACTCCCAGTAGAGCTTGGCAGCCTGCAGCAGAGTTAGGGTGCCCATGACGTTGGTGCGGGCAAAGGTGAAGGGGTCTTTGATAGAGCGGTCTACGTGGCTCTCGGCAGCAAGGTGGATGATGCCGTCTACGTGGTGCTCCTGCATAAGGCGCATTACGAGTTCAAAGTCGCAGATGTCGCCCTTCACGAAGGTATAGTTGTCGCGGTCCTCGATGTCCTTGAGGTTGGCGAGGTTTCCCGCATACGTCAGTTTGTCGAGGTTGATGATATGATAGTCGGGGTACTTGTTGACGAATAGTCTAACTACGTGTGAGCCTATGAATCCGGCTCCGCCAGTGATGATGATTGTTCTCATAGTTGTTTGTGATTTAAAATTTTATAATGGTTAGTTGTTGTCAGCAAGCTGCTTGATGCACGTCTTCAGCGAGTCGGTCCAGTAGGGCACTTTTATGCCGAATGTGCTCTTGAGTTTCGACTTGTCGAGCACTGAGAAGTGCGGACGCTCCACCGGACTTGGAAACTCCTCGCTGTAGCAAGGCTGTATGTCGCATGTGTTGCCCGAGAGTTCGCATATCACCTTGGCGAAGTCGAACCATGAGCACACGCCCTCGTTGGAGAAGTGGTAGATGCCCGTCTTGTCGAGCTGTCGGGTGTTGATGATGTGGGCTATTGCGTCGGCAAGGTCACCGGCAAAGGTTGGCGTTCCCACTTGGTCGAACACCACCTTGAGCGAATCCTTCGATGCTGTGAGGCTCTGCATTGTCTTCACGAAGTTCTTGCCCCATTGCGAGTAGAGCCATGCCGTGCGCAGGATTATGTGGCGGCAGCCTGTGGCCTCGATTGATTTCTCGCCTGCAAGTTTTGTCTTGCCGTACACTCCGAGCGGATTTGTAGGCCAGTCCTCGCGGCACGGGATGTTGCGGTCGCCCTGGAACACATAGTCGGTTGACACGTGTATCAGTGTGCCGTCCACTTCCTTCATGGCTGTGGCGAGATTGCCTGCCGCTGTGTTGTTGATGAGGTTGGCTGTCGGGAAGTCCGATTCCGCACGGTCTACGTTTGTATAGGCTGCGCAGTTCACGATTACTTCTATATTGTTCTTCTTCACCGTTTGGCGTATGGCGTCGAGATTTGTGATGTCAAGATTCTCGTATCCCTCAGCCACATCTGTGAAGATGTAGTTGTCGTTGCTCTCTTTAGCCACGCGCTGCATCTCGTGTCCGAGTTGTCCGTTGGCTCCTGTTATGAGTATGTTCATGTCGTTATTGGTATTGTCAGGATGGTTTGTTTTAGAAAGGTGAGTCGAAGTCCTTCAGCAGCACATGCTTGGTGTCCTTCTCGCTGAGTATTGCCTTGTCGGTGGGTATGCGCCAGTCGATGCCCAATGAGTCGTCGAGGATGGAGATGCCGCCGTCTGCTTCGGGATGATAGAAGTTGTCGCACTTATACTGGAACACGGCCACGTCGCTCAGCACGGCGAAGCCATGTGCAAATCCCTTGGGGATGAAGAACTGGCGGTGGTTGTCCTCGGTGAGCTCCACAGCCACGTGCTTGCCGTATGTGGGACTGCCCTTGCGTATGTCGACAGCCACATCAAGCACGCGTCCCTTTACGCAGCGCACCAGCTTGCTCTGGGTGTATGGTGGACGCTGGAAATGCAGTCCGCGCATCACTCCGTATGACGACATGCTCTCGTTGTCCTGGCAGAAGTCCACCTTGCCTACCTTCTCTTCAAACTCGCGCTGTGAGTAACTCTCGAAGAAGTAGCCTCGCGCATCCTTGAATATGCGCGGCTCGATGATTACCACGCCCTCAATATCAGTTTTTATTACTTCCATATTGTTTTTATTGCGTTTCTTTATTGTTGCGTTGTTGTGTATTTCACGCAAAAGCATTTCTGGTTGCTTATCACGTAAGCAGCAACATATATATAATGTAAAGATTGCGTGATTTATTGTGTAAATCCATTGCAAAGTTAACTATTTATTTTTGTACCTCGTCATTATGGGGCGGTCATAAGTGGCGAGAATGTAAAAAAAATAAAAAATCTAAGATTTTGTAATATACAGTTTGCAAATAAAGAAATAAATGTTACCTTTGCAAAGTTAAAACAACAGTCACGCAAAAAATGGAAGCTTTCTTCAAGACACACAAATACCTCGTAGAGCATACGGACGCTCCAGTTAGACGAGATCTCATGGACGAGATCAACTGGAACGACCGCCTTATTGGCATTAAGGGTACTCGTGGCATTGGAAAGACTACGTTTCTGCTGCAGTACGCCAAGGAGAACTTTGCTGCCGACGACCGACGTTGCCTGTATGTGAACATGAACAATTTCTACTTTCAGGGACGTGGCATCGCCGACTTCGCAGCCGACTTCTACGCGCGCGGAGGCAAGGTGCTGTTGATCGACCAGGTGTTTAAGCAGCAGGATTGGAGCAGCGAGCTTCGACAGTGCTACGA
>CAKQFF010000145.1 GCA_934230685.1 uncultured Prevotella sp.
CATTATGATGAACCAAAAGAAATCAAACCGATGGATGATGCTCAAGGCATTGTTCGTCATCCCAGTGGCAACACTGGCAGTAAGCGTGTTTGCCAACGCCACTGACGTGAGCACTATGGCCAAAGAAGTAAGCCCCACAGCAACTGCCATGCCCACCGCCAATATACAGTCCAAAGAGTCTGCCAAAAAAGTCTTTGCAGTTGTTGAGGAGATGCCGAAATTCAAAGGCGGAGACAAAGCGATGCTGGAATATCTTATGATGAATGTGAAATATCCAGAGTCAGCCGCCAAGGCCAAGCAGCAAGGCAATGCTATTGTAGGCTTTATTGTAGGAAAAGACGGAACAGTCAGCGATGTGCACATCGTGAAGTCAACCGGCTATGATGTGCTCGACAACGAGGCAATGCGCGTTGTGAAGTCGATGCCTGCGTGGGAGCCGGGCAAGCAGAAGGGCAAGCCCGTGAACGTGAAGTACAATGTGCCGATTAGGTTTAAGCAGAAATAATAGAATAGACGACTTCGAATTTTAGGGTGAACCTAATAATAAAGTGGTAGCGGGGGAATGGAACGAAGTCCTCCGCTATTGCTTTATAGCATTCACTATGTCGCGATAGGCATTCACACTATCCTCGTACATTTTTAGTTCCTTGTTAAACTCAGAACCAAAGAGTCGTTTAAAACCAAAGTCAGTATGTGGATTAATATATTTCTCTACCAGCCTAAGGTGTTGCCTATTTTTTTCCTGTCGAGAGAAAAATTTTTTCCTGTCGAGGGAGTAATTTTTAGCTTTGTTTTTTACGATTGCAAAGTTACGCATTGTTGGCCGTAAAGCAATGGATTTGGCCTTAAATTGGCTGAAAAAATTTTTAGGCTGATTTTTGTCACGTTGTCATTTTGTCATTTGTCATTTTGTCATTTTCAAAAATTGAATGAAAATGTCCCTATATGAGTATATATAATAAAATATATATTTTATTATATATACTCATATAGAATTTTTTTCGCTTTTTCAGAAATCGAAAATGACAAAATGACAAATGACAAAATGACAACGTATAAAAACAGCCACTTCGGTATGAACAAGACGATGAAGGCAAAGGCTCTACCCCACATGGCACAGACGGTTGATATCCTCGTCGAATGTGTCGCGGTTGATGGCGCGTGTCCTCATTGCCGACTTGTAGTTGTAGATGGTCTGTGTGGAATAAAAGAGCAGCGTGGCAATCTCCTGGCTGTCGGTCACTCCGAGGCGCATAAGGGCATAGATGCGGGCTTCGGTGGTGAGACTGTTGGGCGAGGATTGCGCTATTTTTGCGTCGGGCAGGAGCAGACCGTTCAGTTCGTCCACAAAACTGGGATACAGCTCGATGAAGGCGCGGTCGAAGCGCGAGTAGAAGGTGGTGGCCTCCTCCTCGGCAAGCCTGTAGCTGTTGATGGTCTTGAGGAGGTCGGCAGTCTGGTTGGCCTTGATCTTTCGGCTTACGAGCTTTCGGTATTCGATGAGCTTGCGGATATACACGGCGCTGATGTCCATGAAGAGCCTCATGTAGGTCTCGCGGCGGTGGTTGGTGGCGATGAGTTTCTCGTTGAGTTCGGTGAGCTGTCGGTTCTGGCTCTTCACCTCGCGTCGGCTGCGTGCCAGCCACTTGTTCTGCTTGTAGCCGAAAATGGCCATGGCAAAGAGCACGAGCGAGAGGAAGCTTACCACGGCAAGTACTCCGCGCACAATGCGCTCCTTATGCGCCAGCGCCTCTTGGTTGGCTGTAGCGATGATGGGCAGGATGTTGGATATTTCGAGCATTCGCAGGCGGTTGTTGTAGAATCGGGCATCCTCCATAGAGCAATAGATGTAGCGTGCGGCACGGTCGGCATATTTAGGGTCTTTCTTATACAGATAGGTGGAGAACTCCTGCAGGGCGAGGTTCTCCTTCAGCGGGCAAACCATATCTGAAATGGCCGCCTCCACGATATATTTCTCATAAAGCAGCATGTCGCCCATTTCGCGGTGGTAGCGTGCTACGCAGTAGGCGGCAGAGGCATGGACGCGGCTGTCCACGGGACTGTTGTCGAGCGCCGCTGTGTAGAGTCTCAATACGGTTTTGCTCAAGGGGTTGCCCATGAATGCCAGTTCGCCGCTCAGATAGGCATGCAGAGCCACATCGTTGGGGCTTGTGGCGTCTACCGTAAGTTGCAGATATTCTATCTTCTTTTGGTGATAATGGCTTGCAAATTCCGACTTGCTGCAGAACGACTCCCAATAGTTGTAGAGCCACGTCTGGGTATAATAATAGTATTGCTTCAGATTTGCGGGCACGCCCTTTGCGCCAATCTCCTGCAGCAGCATCTCGGCTTGGCTGTAGAAGCCACCCGTCGACAGCACGGCGGCACGGTTGATGCGGTTGAGCGTGGTGTAGTGGGAGTTGTTAATGGCCTGGGCGAGGTCGAGTCCACGGTTGACGTACACCATAGCCGAGTCGTAACTATAGGTGTAGTATTCGTGGTAGATGCTGTTGAGAATGGCAAGCCGCGAGGTGTTGTTGTCGGCAGTTCGCAGCTTCAGCTTCAATTTGTTTATCTTCGCCTCCTTTTGCTTGGCGAAGTCGTCGCGACGGTCCACATAGCTGTCGAGAAGCTGCAAGAGTTGCCGCTCGTCGGCTATATTGGCAGTAGCCAGGCTGGATTTTGCCGCTATTTTTAGCGGCATAAGCATGAGGATAATGTAGAAAAACAGTCGCATAGCAATGGGTTTAAAGGTTTTTGCTGCAAATTTAGCGATTATAATCGAGATAAACACCTTTACTTTGATAAAAAAGTATAAACATCAAAACAAATTGATTATTAGCTGTTTATGCTTCTATTTTATTTTACTTCCGTCTACTTTCATTCTACGCATCCATACATTCAACCAAAATAGCGAGTAACTTTGCAACCGAAATCAAAACATCACGAAATTATGGACCTTAAACTCAAAACATTATCAATTGCCATTCTGGCATCAGCCACAACAGGCACGTATGCACAATCGCATACAGAAAACACCTCGACCAACGAGTCGGAACAAAGCAAGAAGGAAGAGCGCAACGTAATGCTCAATGCTGCCGACGCTAACAAGCCGCGCGAGATCCAGATAGGACTGCCAAGTGAGGACGTGACCGTATATGAGAACGGACTACCAGCTGTTTACTCCTCATCCGTGCACAAGCTCTCGGCCCATTGGCGCAGCGACGCTTCGCTCAAGGGCACCGACCTCATGACACCGTCGGAGAGTGCTATTAAGACTGGCAATATAGCCTACGCTGTATCGGCTTTCAGCGAATTAGGACAAAAGGAGTTTATCGGCAAGCTCAACTACAAGGCCAACCATTTCGGCATGCAGAACTTCGACCTCAACCTCTCGGGAGGCATAGGCGACCGTTGGCTCTATACAGCCGGAATGTATCAGAACTTCGATCCGGGCAGCTTCAAGCTCCGCTTCACCGATTATGCCGACCGCACACAGATCTACCACTTGGGACTCACCCGCATCTTGGGTGACGGCAAGGGCCGCATATCCTTATTATATAAGTATTCCAACAGCAAGAATCCGGGCAACTTTGCCAATGCCGCCCCGTTCATCTATGCCGGCGATGGCAGCATAAAGAAGCTCGCGGGCTTCGACCCGGGCTTGGACTCATACGTGCAGCGCCAAGGCTCGTTCAAATACCTGAACACCAAGACTGGCAAGATGGACACATGGAACATGACCGACGGCAACGACAACCACGCCAACGAGGTGGCCTTGATAAGCCAGTATCAGTTTGATAACGGTTGGCTGTGGAAGCTGAACGCCAAATACATGAACGCCCCACGCGCCAACTATGTTGACTATGGAGGCAGCACAATATCAGAGGTGAGCGCAGCCGACGGCTACCAGCTATCCGACGGCTCTGCCTACAGCGGACTCGTAGAGGGCCGCCGCACATGGCTGCACATTGGCAAGGTGAGCAACGCCCTCCTTACCACCGAGATGAGCAAGCAGCTGGGCAGCCACAAGCTGATGATGGGTCTGAACGAGTGGTATTATCATCTCGCCTACTACTCGTCGTCGTTCCAGTGGGCAGGATCCGTGGAGGCTTATCCGCGCACGCTGAGCCAGATGTATGTGAATCCGCTCGACCCCACACAGACAGCCAGCCGCTCGGAGACCTTCGGCTACAACGAGCTTAGTCCGGAGTACACCAAGGGTTCGGAGAACAAACTTGCAGTTTACTTCACCGACGAATGGAGAGTGTCGCCAAAGTTCAAAGTGTTCTACGGCGGACGACTGGAGTACTACCGCATGTCGGCCGACCAGATTGCCACCTCGCGCTTCAATGGATTCCATCTGGGCGACTTCAACACCTACTCAACCGCAGAGGACGGACACATTGTGGCCACACCGCACAGCATAGCCCCAGCCAACGTGACCAAGAACAAGCTGAACTATGCTGCCACATTGCAGATGACCTACAACCTGACGAGCCAGTTCGGACTCACAGCCGACGCCACCGTGGCCACCCGATTCCCGCGCATCCGCGAGTATGCC
>CAKQFF010000146.1 GCA_934230685.1 uncultured Prevotella sp.
GTATATGTTACAGGCTTTTCTCCTTTTGGGATACTGAGGAAGAAACTTTGGTTATTGCCACACATGGCATAGTCAAAAAGACTCAAAAGACACCACTAAAGGAGATTGCCAAAGCTGAAGAGATAAGAAAAGAGTACTTTAATAATAAAACAAAATAGTATTATGGCACAGATGAAATTGATACCAGCAGACAATATGAAAGATAAACTTTGGGGAAAAAGAGGCACTCCAGAGCGTGAAGCAATGGAAACCAGGCTCAAAGAAGATGTAAATGCCTACATTGTAGGTGAAGCCATACGCAAGGCTCGATTGGCGCAAAATCTTACACAAGAAGAACTTGGTGAGCGTATCGGTGTGCAACGTGCTCAAATATCCAAATTGGAGAAAGGTACAAGTGTTATAACCTTGCCTACAATGAGCCGTGTATTCCAAGCTTTAGGCATCGCTACAGCAACTCTTGATTTGGGTATTGCTGGAAAAATAGCTTTATGGTAAAGCAAAGAATTACAAGACATGAACTACAACGGATATTAAATACATAAAACAAGCCAACTGACTTTAGGCGCAAAGTCTAAAGTCAGTTGGCTTTTAAGAGAGGCTATGCTTCCTTCCAATCATCTATAGTTCCTGTCTTCGACGAGAAACTCACTCCAACCTTATGGATTTTACGCTTATCAGCCTCATAAGGACGTGCATATCCCTTTTCCTCTATTTGTAGCAAAGCCTCGTCAGCCGAACCGTCAAGCTTAAATTCAAAGATATACACACCATTCTTCGTCTCAACTATACAGTCTGCCCTACCCTCACTCTGCTGCATCTCTGTAAGCACAATATAAGTACTCAGTATACGGAATATCAAGTAGAACGTATAGTGGAAATAGCGTTCCTTTTCTGTCTCCATATCCTTGCGGCGCATAGTGTAAGGAATGCTTGCAAAGAAAGCCGTAAGACTCTTGCGCCAAGTATTGAGGTCGTCATTCAATATTGCACGCATCAACTGAATAGCCAATGTAGAAGCCGACTCTTTTGTGCCAAGATAATTTGAAGCAATCAACGTCAGGAAGCCTTTTTTGACCTCGTTGTTGGGCAAGTCGAGCAAATAAGAATTCGACATGCAGTCGTAATCCTTAATCGTCAGGTATCCGCTTTGATAAATCATAGGCAAGGGACGCTCCACGTCTGTCCTATAATCCACAAACTCCGACATGTCGTAGTACTTACCTGTAAGTTCATCAAGATTCACGTTTGAATGGTTTAGCAGACGAACAAGATAGTTGGGTGTGCCAGAGCGGAACCAGTAATCCTGTATGCTACGGCTGTTGAGGGCATTGAGCACGCTGAACGGATTGTAGATATCTGTAAGCTCATCGCTGAAATGATAACCATCGTAATGACGTTGCATCATCTGTCGCATTTCCTCCAGCGTCAACTTCATCTTTTCGGCCATTGCGTCAAGCTCGTCATGGAAAACCGACTCAAGCTCATCCTTGGTTATTCCACACAACGCATCGTACCTGCCGTTCATACTTACATCCTCCGGCTGATTGAATCCGCTGAACACACTCACCTGCGAGAACTTAGTGACTCCTGTCAGCAACACAAAGCGCAAGTCCTGGTCGGCAGCCTTGAAGGTGGAATAAAACCCCTTGAGGATGTTACGGTTGTTTTCCTCAATCAGAATCTCGTCGCCATTATCATTCTTGGTCATATAGCCCGTGTCGAGCACATCAAGCAGAGGTTTGTCGTACTCATCTATCAGCACCACGCAACGCCTGCCCGTCTGCCTATGGGCACACTTCATTACCTTGGCAAAACGTTCGCCCACGCTATTGCGGGCGTCTCCCTTTATTCCATATTGCCTCTCCCATTCCTCGACACACACATCCAACTTGTTCTGCAACATACTGCCAACGCTAAAGTCGCTACCGTTGAAGTCGATATGGAATATTGGATATTGCAGCCATTCCTTCTCCAACTGCTCAATGGCAAGGCCAGCAAACAGCTCCTTGTCGCCATTGAAATAATACTTCAACGTTGACACAAGCAAACTCTTTCCAAATCGTCTGGGACGACACTGAAAGTAAATAGAGCCTTCATTCACCAGTTTATACAACAAAGCTGTCTTGTCGACATAAACAAAACCATCCTGACGTATGCTCTTAAAATCTTGTATGCCTACAGGGAATTTCATATCCAAACAATTTTAGTTTACCATTAATACTGCAAAAATACTTTATTTTCACGACTTCCACAAGTTTTTGACAAAAATACAGTAAATTTGCAGTAGAAAACCAAAACACTATAAACATACACTCACACGATATGAACAAACAGCAACTTGCCAACAAGATATGGGCTTCGACCAACAGTCGGAGGCACTTGCCCTTAGGGAGAAATATGCCACAAGCTATAAGCAGATAAACGACGACATGGCTGTGGCTAACGCTCAACTGGCAGAACTGGTGGAACAGCTTACGGGGGATGAGTTTGCAATTAGGGGATTGAAGGAACTGGTAAAGGAGTAATATTATGGCAAAGAATATTGAAATACGAAACAGTACAGCCGAATTTCTTATCTTCATGGCTGAAGGTAAAGAAGATGGCGTACAAGTGGTTTATAAAGACGAAACTATTTGGTGTACGCAAAAAGCTATGGCAACGCTTTTCGACGTTGGCATTCCTGCTATAAGCAAACATCTTACTCACATTTTTAACGATGGAGAGTTAGACAAAAATGTGGTTATTTCCAAAATGGAAATAACCACTCAACATGGTGCTATAGAAGGCAAAACTCAAACATATCCTCACACTAGTAGAAAAGAGTTAGCAAAAATTATTGGCATTACTGAAGATGGAATTAAAAAACAATTGGCCAACCTCAAGAAAGAAGGAATGATAGAGCGAATAGGTGCAGACTATGGCGGCCATTGGGAGGTTAAGCCTAAACAGAAATAAATGGTATGAATAATAGCAGCAACCACGACATTACCTTACAAGGTTTTGTCAACGACATAAAGCAAATCATCAATACAGCCCGCACCAACGCTGTGCGTAGTGTTGATTTCTGCCGAGTACAAATGTACTGGGCAATAGGACAGCGTATTGTTGAAAAGGAACAGCAAGGGAAGGAACGTGCAGACTATGGCACATACCTTATAAAGAACCTTGCCAAAGAGATTGAGCCAGAATTTGGAAGCGGATTCGGAGAGCGTCAACTGAAGTTTTGTCGACAATTTTACAATACATATCCAATAAGGAACGCGCTGCGTTCCCAATTGAACTGGTCACAATACAGAATGCTTATTCAGATTCCAGACCCTGACAAGCGAGAGTATTACGAACTGGAGGCTGTAAACTAAGGATGGTCTGGCCGTCAGCTTGAACGCCAAATCAACTCCATGTTGTATGAACGTCTGCTGATGAGTAATGACAAGGAATCTGTACAGGCCGTGGCACGCAAAGAGCGCATTCCTGAGTCGCCACAAGAGATTATCAAAGACCCCATGGTATTGGAGTTTCTTGGACTGGAACGCAAGGCTTCTTACTACGAGAAGGATTTGGAGAGTGCCATCATCTCGCATATAGCCGACTTCCTGCTCGAAATGGGCAAAGGCTTTTCGTTTGTGTCAAGACAAAAGCGTCTGCTCATAGAGGATGACGAGTATTTTGCCGATTTGGTTTTCTACAATCGTCTGTTGCGTTCGTTTGTGGTGATTGAAATCAAGAATCATAAACTAACTCATCAAAACCTCGGTCAGTTGCAGCTCTACGTCAACTATTACGACCGTTATGAGAAAACTGCCGACGAGAATCCAACCATCGGCATCCTTCTCTGTACAGACAAGAACAACACAGCCGTCAGGCTTGCCTTGCCGGAAGACAACAAGACAATCCTTGCCAGCAAATATCAACTCTATCTGCCAACAACAGAACAGTTGATAAGTGAAATCAACGAGGTGAAGAAGTTAGCGGGGAGGCATTAGAGTATCTGAAGACGAAGCTGAAGAAGGAGGGAGGTGAAGTGGTTAGTGCCACTAACCAGTTGAAACTTCTGGAACAAAAGTTTGACTGACAAAATAAACGATAGAGAGACCTTTATGAAAGGTATCGACTATTCTTATTATTATGAATAAGAAGATAGAAAAATATGATGGAACCAAAAATAAGATTTAAAGGGTTTGAAGGGGAATGGAAGGCTCTCCCCATAACGGAAATAGCAAGTCTTAAAGCAGGCAAAAGCTTTAATAAACTTGATGCTGTTGACATACCTACAGTAGGATATTATCCCTGTTATGGTGGCAACGGACAACGCGGATATCTACCATATTATAATCAGAATAGAAAATACAATATAATTGGTAGACAAGGAGCACTATGCGGTTGTATTAATGTAGCAGAAGGTAAATTTTTGCAACAGAACATGCTGTTATAGTTACTCCTATTACCGTTACAATAGTTAAAACTATTAATTTTACGTTCTTTTCAAAAAAAGGGGTTGTGCAATAGTGGCTTAAAGGCTAAAAGCACTACCTTTGAATGCTGTTAAATATGGTAATGTTCAA
>CAKQFF010000147.1 GCA_934230685.1 uncultured Prevotella sp.
TTAACCATACTGACGGACGGCTATGGAAGCCAGTTTGAGTACAAACTCGAAGAGGAAAGTATAACTATATGAGTAGGCCCTTGTTTGCGCTTGGGTCAAGGAATCTATGCACCGTATTTTTATTATACTGATGTTTAGTTACCTTTTGCGGAGATATTCATTTCTGTTTTATAGAGGAAAGAAACTGTATGAAATAGATATATAATTTAGGTTTCTGTATCACATGAGTATTACTGCAGTGTCAGTCAACAGAAACTCCAGTACCAGACGTGTGAAACTCCAGTATCAGTTGGGTAGTATTGAATCGGTACTGGAATTATATGAGAATTAATAAGGTAAGTAAGCTTGATGAAGTTGTTTATAGCTTCATCTCGTATTGTGAGTGGTGGATTACGGTTGGAATTTATCACAACGATAGAAATTGTCTATTAAAGTATAGCTGATATCTTTTATGTATCTATAATAAAAGCATTATCTTTGTACCCGAAATCAAAACAACAAATAAAATATCAATGAATAATAATATGGAAACAAGAAAAGAAATAGCAGCAGAAAAGAAACGTTGTGGTTCGCATAATTGCACACAGGCTGTGCTCTGCACCTACCACGACTTCGCCGGAATGGAAGAAGAAACCATAAAGAATGCAGGCAATGCATTTGCTGCAGGAATGGGTAATATGGAGGGAACTTGCGGAGCTCTTGTTGGGGCTGGCATCATACTTGGACTTGCTACTCGAGACAAGGCTAAGTCTATTAAGGGTATGAGACAAATTATGGATAAATTCAAGCAGCGCAATGGTGCCACACAATGCAAATTGCTAAAAGGTGTGGGCACAGGAAAGGTGCTTCGCGAATGCCCTCTATGCGTGGCAGATGCTTCTGAATTTCTTGAAGAAATCCTGGAAAGTGAAGGCGTACAGAAGTAACGACATGGCTAAGTATAAAGCAATAAACGAGCAAGACCGCTGCGTGGCATGTGGTGTTTGTGTGAAAGTGTGTCCTAAGGATGCCATCAGTATATACAAGGGATGTTACGCACAAATAGATGAAGATAAGTGCATCGGCTGTGGTATCTGCGAGAAAAGCTGTCCGGCGGGAGTTATACACAAAGTATTAAGACAACCCGTTTAATATCTTAAATTTGACTCGTATGGCAAAACAGAGGACTAAAAAATGGAGTGACTACATGTGGCTTGTATCTGCTACTTATTTTACTCTCGGATTTTTCAACATTGTGTTCGCATGGCTCGGGGTTATCTGCTTTCTGATACCGCTGATCATGGCGATATTCGGTGGAGGGAAAGGATATTGCAACAATTATTGTGGAAGAGGACAACTCTTCTTGCAAATAGGGAACACTCTGGGATGGTCGCGTAAGAAAGTGGCACCAAGATGGCTATCGTCTAAATGGTTCCGCCATGGCTTTCTGCTGTTCTTCATGTTCTTCTTCATCCAGATGATCATCCTTACCATAATGGTAGCTAAAGGTGCTGAAAATCTACGTCAGACCATCCATCTGCTATGGACCTTTAATGTGCCATGGCATTGGGCTTACCCAGTGGAGATTGAGCCATGGAAGGCACAATTTGCCTTCGGTCTATATGGCATCATGCTCACCTCGCTGATTGTTGGTGTCCTGCTTACCATAATCTATCGCCCAAGAACCTGGTGCGTGTTCTGCCCAATGGGCAACATGACCCAATTAATCTGTAAACTCAAAGCAAGATGAATCTGCAACAACTCAAATATATTGTAGCCATCAGCCGCTTTCGCAATTTTGTGAAGGCGGCAGATTCGTTCGTTCTTCGTTCATCCTCCGTAGTGAACTCGATCTGCCTCCGTTAACGAAGGCACAACGAAGGTATAACGAAGATGTAGCGAAGAGTGAACGAAGAAGTAACGAGGGGAATTATAAATGAATTTATTGCTTTATAATTTATAAGTGTCTCTTTTTGGCGATAATCGATAAATTTAATGTTATGGCGCAAGGTTCAGAATTTCGGATGTGTAGATAAAGGTAGGAAAATCTTAGCCTGAAATGGCTTGTATGTGTTGTACAGTTAAGAATAATAATTGAAATGCGGCAGTTTTTTGAAGGATTTTTTCATGGAAATCACTAACTTTGCATTTAAGTAATCGTTGTGATAATATGATTACAGGTATGTAGGAAGAAAAAAGTGGAGGGATGGACAACAAATTAAGGCTTTTTAGGTTATATATATGTATGCTTTAGGAAGCTGAATAAAAACAATAAAATCAACCATATTAAATGATGAAAAGATTTTTCATGTATCTTCTGGTGGCCATGCTTATGCCATTGGCGGCAATGGCACAGTCGATGACCGACGACCAGGTGATGGCGTATGTTGCCAAGGAGCATGCTGCGGGCACGTCGAATGCGCAGATAGTGACGCAGCTTATGCAGCGTGGAGTAGACATACAGCAGATAAGACGAGTGCGCAACAAGTATGAGAAGCAGATGGGCCAAGGCACTACAGCCGGCGTGTCTGCCGTGGATGCCGATAAGGACAACTCGCGTATGCGTACCAACAACGGTAAGAAACGCAGCGACTATGGGGAGGCTGCCGACAAGGAAGCGTCGCCATATTCCAACTATCGTGTGATGGCGGAGCGTGACGAAACGTATAAGCACACATACGATGCCAACGACGAGGAGTTTATGGACTATCAGAACGAACTCGAGGGAATGATGCCTGATGATACCGCCACGATAGTAAGAAAATACTACGCCGAGCAAAAAAAGAAACGCACAAAGGTGTTCGGACGCGACATATTCAACAACAAGGACCTCACATTCGAGCCTAACATGAATATAGCCACTCCGCAGAACTACCGACTTGGTCCTGGCGACGCAGTGATAATAGACATCTACGGAGCATCGCAGAAGACAGAACAGTGCACAGTGTCGCCTGACGGTGAGGTTACGATAGAAGGCTATGGACCTGTGCAGGTGAGCGGACTCACAGTGGCACAAGCCAACGCCCGATTGCGCTCAACACTTGGCTCGAGATATGCAAGCAGCAAGATAAAGCTTACTGTGGGACAGACACGCACCATTATGGTTAACGTGATGGGCGAGGTGAAGATGCCTGGCACATACACGCTGTCGGCATTTGCAACAGTGTTCCATGCGCTGTATATGGCAGGTGGCACCAACGACCTTGGTACGTTGCGTAATATAAAGGTATACCGCAACAACCGCTTGGTTACAGTGGTAGACATCTACGACTATATACTCAACGGCAAGCTGACAGGCAATGTGCGCCTTGCCGACAACGACGTGATTGTGGTGGGTCCATACGACTGTCTTGTGAGCATCTCGGGCAAGGTGAAGCGTCCGATGATTTATGAGATGAAGCAGAATGAGTCGGTGGCTTCAGTGCTGAAATACGCAGGCTCGTTCACGGGCGACGCTTACCGCAAGGCTGTACGTGTGAACAGAAAGACAGGCAAGGAGTATGCTGTGTTCAATGTGGGCGAATTTGATTTCTCAAGTTTCCATATTGCCGACGGCGACTCAGTGACTGTAGACTCCATCCTTCCACGATATGAGAACACTGTTGAGGTGAAAGGAGCTGTGTTCCGTCCGGGTATGTATAACCTGGGAGAGCAGGTGAACAGTGTGCGCACGCTTATTGAGCATGCCGAGGGAGTGACAGAGGCTGCATTCACCAACCGTGCCGTGATTCATCGTATGAAGGCAGACCGCACACTCGAGGTAGTGAGTGTGGATGTGGCTGGCATTATGAGTGGAAAGGTGGCCGACGTGCCTTTGAAGGAGAACGACGTGCTCTTCGTGCCTACAAAACAAGACCGACAGGAACAGCGCACAATTACAATCAGAGGTGAGGTGCAATATCCTGGCATTTATAAGTATGCTGACAACGAGACAGTGGAGGACTTCGTGCTACAGGCAGGAGGACTCACTGATAAGGCTTCGACAGTTAACGTAAGCGTGAGCCGCCGAGTGAGCGACCCGAAGGCACTTGCGCCAGACAGCGTGATAGCCAAGACATATACCTTGTCACTAAAGGAAGGCTTCGTGGTAGACGGAGAGCCGGGCTTCGAGCTTATGCCTTTTGACGAGGTGTATGTGCGCAAGAGTCCTGCGTATATGGAGCAGAAGAATGTGAAGGTTGAGGGTGAGGTGATGTTTGCAGGAACATATACACTCACGGCCAACAACACACGCTTGAGCGACCTTTATAGACTTTCGGGCGGCAGCAACGGACTTGCCTATATACGTGGAGCACGATTGGTGAGAAAGGCTACCGAGGTTGAGAAGGAGCGCATGCGCACTGCATTGCAGATGGAGCAGGAGCAGCAGCAGAAGAACATGCTGCAGCTTGCGGCCAGCAGCAATAGCAGCAATCTGCAGAGTGTGGCAGAGGGAGCAAAGAATGCCAATGTATCAAAG
>CAKQFF010000148.1 GCA_934230685.1 uncultured Prevotella sp.
ATCTACTCCTCATTCGAGCTGAAGACCATCACCACAAAGCCGTCGCAGATGCCCAAGGCGATGATTCTGCACACCGACAAGAACTCGCTGAGCGAGGCCTCGAAGTCGATGCAGGAGATTGTGAAGAACCGCTACATCTATCAGAAGGCGCTGCTCGACGAGGTGGTCTACACCATTCTCTACTCGGCATCCGAGAAACCCCTGAAGGAGCGCATCAACTTCAAGCTGCTCGACCAGGACCTCAAGGCCGAGCTGATGAACAACGGCATCAACATCCCCTACCACTTCACGGTGTCGACACAGGACGGACGCGAGGTCTACCGCTGTCCTGAGTACAGCGACGAGGGCGAGGAATTCAACTACTCGCAGGTGCTCTTCCGCAACGACCCGCAGTCGAAGATGGGTGTGGTGAGGATCCACTTCCCCGACATGGGTGCCTACATATTCTCGTCTGTGAGGTTTATGATTCCCTCGGTGGTGTTCACTATAGTGCTGCTAGTGACGTTCATCTTCACCATAGTGGTGATATTCCGACAGAAACGCTACACGGAGATCAAGAACGACTTCATCAACAACATGACCCACGAGCTGAAGACTCCTATAGCAAGCATCTCGCTCGCCGCTCAGATGATGAACGACGAGAGCGTGACCAAGAGCCCCACGATGATGAAACATCTCGGCCAGGTAATCAACGACGAGTCGAAACGCCTGCGCTTCCTTGTTGAGAAGGTGCTGCAGATGTCGATGTTCGACCGCAAGAAGGCGGTGTTCAAGAAGAAGACGCTCGACCTGAACGAAATGGTGGAGAACATTGCCAACTCGTTCACCCTGCGCGTGGAACATACGGGAGGAAAAATCTACACGGAAATCGAGGCTATCGACTCCACAATATATGTGGACGAGGTGCACTTCCAGAACGTTATCAACAATCTGCTCGACAACGCCGTGAAGTATCGCAAACCCGACCAGCCCGTGAACATCTACCTGCGCACGTGGAACGACAATGAACATCTCTACCTATCCGTGCGCGACACCGGACTCGGAATAAAGAAGGACAACCTGAAGAAGGTGTTCGACAAATTCTACAGAGTTCATACGGGCAATGTGCACGACGTGAAGGGATTCGGCCTTGGACTTGCCTACGTCAAGAAAATCGTGATGCTGCACAATGGCGACATCTCTATCGACAGCGAAATGGGCAAGGGCACGAAGTTCACCATCAAACTTCCTGTCATCAAGGATTAAACTTTACGACGCGGAATGCGTCTAATAAATATAAAGGCGCGGAATGCGTACAACAAATAAAGGCGCAAAACGCGTCTAACAAATAAAACAAAAGAATAATAACAACTATAAATACCAAAGACTATGGAAGAAAATTTGAAAATCTTGCTTTGCGAAGACGATGAGAACCTCGGTATGTTGCTTCGCGAATACTTACAGGCCAAAGGCTACACCGCAGAACTCTGCCCCGACGGCGAGGCAGGCTACAAGGCTTTCATGAAATCAAAATTCGACATCTGCGTGCTCGACGTGATGATGCCTAAGAAGGACGGATTCACCCTCGCCCAGGAAATCCGACAGGCCAACGCTGAGATTCCTATCATTTTCCTCACAGCCAAGACTCTGAAAGAGGATATCCTCGAGGGATTCAAGATTGGTGCCGACGACTATATCACCAAGCCGTTCTCTATGGAAGAGCTTGTGTTCCGTATTGAGGCTATCCTTCGCCGTGTGCGCGGCAAGAAGAACAAGGAAAGCTCTGTCTACCACATCGGACGATTCACCTTCGACACTCAGAAACAGCTGCTCTCTATCGGCGACAAGCAGACTAAACTCACCACAAAGGAGAACGAACTGCTCGCCCTTCTGTGCAGCCACGCCAACGAGATTCTGCAGCGCGACTTCGCCCTGAAGACTATCTGGATCGACGACAACTATTTCAACGCCCGCTCAATGGACGTTTACATCACCAAGCTGCGCAAGCATCTTAAGGAGGACGACCAGATCGAAATCATCAATATCCACGGCAAGGGATATAAACTGATTACTCCGGAGGAAGACTAAAGCCAATTATTAGTTATTAATTGGAGGAGTAAAAATTCAATTGTTAAGGTTCTTCCGATATATAGAAGAATAGAATATCTTAAGGGACTTTAATAAAAGCAATAAAAAAACATTGGTGCAACATTGCGCCAATGTTTTTTTGTTTATCGCCAATTAATAATTGTCAATGAATTCATCCAACCTCGCAATTCCCTCGCCCGTACAAAGTCCGCGAAGGAAAAGGAAGAGCACATTGTGGAGCACGTGCTTCATGTCGTATTCACGATACATCTCCGTGCGCATGGCAAATTCTATCGACTCCTGGCCTATGCGCAGCACAATGTCGAAGTCGATGTCGCTACGGAAGTATCCCTCCTTCACTCCACGCACGAAGAACTCCTTGGCGTTGCGATGGCGCAGCTGACGCTTGCGCTCGAAATATTCCATCACATTCTTGTACTTGTGCAAATCCTGAAAAAAGGCAGCACTCGCATCATTAACGCCAGCTATCTGCTGCTTGTAGAACTCTATCAGAATGTCGATGACATTATGGCGGTCATCATTAGTATACTCCAACATGTGGCGGTCGTACTCGTCATCGTGCAGTTTCAAGCACTCAAGCAACAGCTCCTCCTTGTTGGAATAAATCTCATACAACGTGCGCTTGGATATTCCCAACAGATTGGCTATGTCGTCCATTTTCACAGATTTCACACCGCAACGCATAAACTCACGCATTGCTGTCTTTAGAATCTTGCCAGGCAACTCCATCCTGTAATTGGTCTGTGAATTATCTTTATGCATTATTATATATAGTGTATTTTCGGTTGTTAATATTTGATTTGTCCTATATTCATAAGAGCTATTCCAACTCTATCATGATGCAAAGTTACGAAAAAACTATTTACACACAAATAGTTTTATACAGTTTTTTTCCAACACTCTTGTCTTTATTACTAACAAATAACAAAAAAATAAGAGTATTATGTTGGTTGTGTGACTGATTTTAGTTAACTTTGCCTACAAATTGACTAATAACAACGAAAACATAAAAGAAAACAACATGGTGAAAATTACAAAAGAAAACGCCCTGGAATATCATCAGAGCGGTCGCCCTGGAAAGATTGAGGTGAAGCCAACCAAGCCTTACCACACACAAACCGACCTTAGCTTGGCTTACTCACCGGGCGTAGCGTTTCCTTGTCTGGAAATACAGCAGAACCCCGACAACGTGTACAAGTACACCGACAAGGGAAATCTCGTGGCTGTAATCTCCAATGGTACTGCTGTTCTCGGTTTGGGAGACATTGGTGCCATGAGCGGCAAGCCCGTAATGGAAGGCAAGGGACTCTTGTTCAAGATATATGGCGGCATCGACGTGTTCGACATCGAGGTTGCTGAGAAAGACCCTGAGAAATTCTGCGAGGCTGTGGAGAAAATCGCCCCAACATTCGGCGGCATCAACCTCGAGGACATCAAGGCTCCTGAATGCTTCTATATCGAGGAGCGACTGAAGAAGACTCTCGACATCCCTGTGATGCACGACGACCAGCACGGCACAGCCATCATCTCGGCTGCCGGACTGAAGAACGCGCTTGAGGTGGCTGGCAAGGACATCGCCAAGGTGAAAATAGTTGTCAATGGCGCTGGTGCCGCTGCCATTAGCTGCACCAAGCTCTACGTGGCTCTCGGAGCCAAGGTGGAGAACATCGTGATGCTCGACTCTAAGGGCGTAATCACAGCCGACCGCCCCAACCTCACTCCGCAGAAGAAGCTCTTCGCCACATCCCGCACCGACATCCACACTCTCGAAGAGGCTGTTAAGGGTGCCGACGTGTTCGTGGGTCTCTCCAAGGGCAACGTGCTCTCGCAGGACATGATCCGCTCAATGGCCGACCAGCCTATCGTGTTCGCCCTTGCCAATCCTGTGCCCGAAATCAGCTATGAGGACGCTATGGCAAGCCGCCCCGACGTGCTTATGTCTACCGGACGCAGCGACTATCCTAACCAGATCAACAACGTTATCGGTTTCCCATACATATTCCGTGGTGCTCTCGACGTTCATGCCAAGGCTATCAACGAGGAGATGAAGATGGCTGCCGTTCACGCCATTGCCGACCTCGCCAAGCAGCCTGTGCCCGACATTGTCAACGAGGTTTATCATGTCAACGACCTCTCGTTCGGTCCGAAATACTTCATCCCGAAACCTGTCGACCCACGACTCATTACTGAGGTGAGTGCCGCTGTTGCCAAGGCTGCAATCGAGAGTGGCGTGGCCCGCAAGACCATCACCGACTGGGACGCCTACAAGAAGAACCTCATGGAGCTTCTCGGACAGGAGACCAAGCTCACACGCAACCTCCACGACAC
>CAKQFF010000149.1 GCA_934230685.1 uncultured Prevotella sp.
AATATGGACAACGCTCGAGGGGGAGTGAACTTCAAGATTGCCGAGAAGATGGGCTTGAAGAATGTGCGGTTCATGTCGCCAAAGACTGTCGGCGGTGTGGAATGCGGCTCTGGAGTGATTGGTGAGATGGAGGAGCCTATGGCTGCCGACGATTTCATCATCATGCTCAAGAAGACTTTCGCTGTGGAGTGTGTGGAGGCAAACCAACTGTTGCGCCGCCCTATACGCACTGTTGCCATGTGCGGTGGCTCTGGATCGTTCCTGCTGGATGAGGCTGTGGCTATGGGTGCCGATGCTTTCCTTACTGGCGAGATGCACTATCATGAGTTCTTCGGCAGGGAGCAGCAGATACAGATATCTGTGATTGGCCACTACCAGAGCGAGCAGTTTACGAGCGAGATATTCAAGCAGATTATCGAGAATGAATGTGAGGGTGTGGACTGCTTTATTGCTGACACTTGCACAAACCCGATAATGTATTTCTAAAACGATAGATATAGAATTTTTCTAAAACAGAATAACAACATATACGATTATGGCAAAAAAGGAAACAGAAATTTCAGTGGAGGAGAAGTTGAAGAACCTCTACGATCTTCAGACTACTCTCTCGTCAATCGACGAGAAGCGTGCTTTGCGTGGCGAACTTCCTCTTGAGGTGCAGGACCTTGAGGACGAGATTGCCGGTTTGAAGACTCGTGTTGAGCACATCGAAGGCGACATCAACGACTATCAGCAGGCTGTGGCTCAGAAGCAGAATGAAATCCAGGAGGCAGAGGAGAGCGTAGAACGCTATAAGAAGCAGCTCGACGAGGTGCGCAACAACCGTGAGTATGACACTCTGACTAAGGAAATCGAGTTCCAGAGCCTTGAGATTGAACTTTGCAACAAGAAGATAAAAGAGGCTAACGTTAAGGTGGAGGAAAAGAAGCGTGAGCTTACACGCACCAACGACCTTATCGTCGACCGCCAGCAAGCTCTTGTTGAGAAGAAGAATGAGCTTGAGGAAATCATGCAGGAGACACGCGAGGAGGAGCAGGTGCTCAAGGATAAGGCTGAGGAACTTGAGACTAAGATAGAGCCGCGTCTGCTCTCAAGCTTCAAGCGCATCCGCAAGAATGCCCGCAATGGTTTGGGCATTGTATATGTGCAGCGCGATGCTTGCGGTGGTTGCTTCAACAAGATTCCGCCACAGCGCCAGCTCGACATCAAGATGCACAAGAAGATTATCGTGTGCGAGTATTGCGGACGTATTATGATTGATCCTGAGCTTGCAGGCGTTAAGACTGTTGTTGCTGAGGCTGCTGAGGATAAGCCAAAGCGCAAGCGTGCCACAACACGCAAGACTGCTGCTTCGAAGAAGTCGGAGGAGTCGGAGACTAAGCTGAGCTAAAATCATTGCTTGGAATATAAGCTTAGGTATTTCGGATTTATAAGGATTCGAAGTTGAAATAATAAAGCCGTATGGTTTTGTTGCTTATGAATTAAAGGCAACAAAACCGTACGGCTTTTGTTTTGTATGAATATTTTAATGTTGGAGATTGTTATCCCCACACTTCTTCCACAATCTCTCTCACGAGGTCGAGTTTTGCCCACTGTTCCTCTTCGGTAAGTTTGTTGCCTATCTCGCATGAGGCGAATCCGCATTGCGGACTAAGGCTAAGTCGGTCGAGCGGAATGTATTTCTCTGCCTCACGTATACGGGCTATAACGGTGGCTTTGTCTTCGAGTGCAGGCGACTTTGTGGTGATGAGTCCCAGCACCACGCGCTTGTTGCCGGTGATGTATTTCAGTGGCTCGAAACCGCCTGAGCGTTCGTCGTCATATTCCAGATAATAGGTGTCCACATTTTCCTTGGCAAAGAGGAAGGGGGCTACTGGGTCGTAGGCACCCTTGGTGGCGTAGCATGAATGGTAGTTGCCACGGCATACGTGGGTGGTGATTGTTAGACCTTCGGGCTTGTCTTCGATGGCGAGGTTGTTGACAGTGAGATATTGCAGGGCCTCGTGCTCAAGAGTGAATCCTGTGCTAGCCATCGCCTTCCAGAAGTCATCGTCGACAATCATTCCCCATGTACAGTCGTCGAGTTGAATGGTGTTGCAGCCTGCGGTGTGTATCTCGCGGAAGAAGGTGCGATAGGCATTGGCAATGTCCTGGATAAGCTCTTGGGTGTTGGGGTAGAACTGGCGAGTGTTCTTGGCATTGTCGCCACGAAACAGTTCTGCAAGGAATTGTGCGGGTGCAGGTATGGTCTGCTTAGCCTTAACACCATTTCCCTCAAACTTCTTTACAAACAGGAAGTCGTTGATGAAGGGATGATTCTCGCCAGTGATTTTACCTGTGAGCTTCAATGAGCCTTTGGTTGTTTCCTCGCCATGAAACTGGTAGCCATGGTCAAGCTCTATGTGCTCCACACCACCGAATCCCCACATGAAATCGAGATGCCAGTAGCTACGGCGGAATTCTCCGTCTGTTATATAGTGTAAGCCGTGGGCCTTCTGCTTCTTTATCACGTCCTCGATAAGGCGGTCTTCAACAGCACGAAGTTCATCAGCTGTGATTTCATTGCGCTGAAACTTTGCTCTTGCTTCCTTCAACTCTGCTGGGCGAAGGTAGCTGCCCACTGCTTCAAAATGTTTGTTTCCTGAAATGCTCATAATCATTTTGCTATTTATTTGTTTGTTATATTTCTTTATGTTTGGTTTTTCTTTGATTTCTGAGCGCAAAGTTAAAAAGAAGTTTTTTGTTAGCCAAATATTCTTTGATATTCAGGAATATTTCCTACCTTTGCAGGGGAATTCTGATTTTTGCAGAATAATATTCTGTGAAAGGGAAGCTATGGAGGATATGAATATTGAATGTGGAATGTGGAGTGTGGAATGTGGAGTGTGGAGTGTGGAATGGTCGCCTTTGGCGATGTTGAATGATTGAATGTTGAATTACTTCATTCTTCATCGGCTCAGCCGACCATCCAACATTCCACACTCAACATTGCGCTCCGCGCAACCATTCCACATTCCACATTAGTACGGGCTGAAAGCCCAATGTTCTCCATAGCCCAGGGCATCGCCCTGGGTAAACGGACATAAACACCCTCAACGCGCCCTGTAAGGGCTACTATAAAAAACAATAGAACGTTAGAGCTGCCCTTACAGGGCGTGTTGCCTGTAATTGCCTTATACCCAGGGCGATGCCCTGGGCTGTGGAGAAGTAGCCCTTTCAGGGCGCATTAGTGCAAGAGTTGTTCAATTCGTGGACTAATATGGCGCGCTGGTGCAAGCGTCGTTCAATCCGTGTAATAACGTCGGCGAAGCCTGACGAAAATCCGTGAAATCTTGTCTTGATACAGAAACTATGTCCACTTCCGTGATATCTGTGCAATCTGTGGGAGGTTTATTGTTAGACAGGTTATATGAATTCTTGTTTACATCACTCCTGATGTCGGAAGAACCATATAATAATAGAAACGATATAATAATAGAAACAATATAATAATAGAAAAACAATATAAAAAACGAAAAATAATGGCAAACCAGGAAAATCTCGACGAAGTAGATATAAAGATTCTGAAACTGTTGCAGCAGAACTCCCACATGACTGTGAAGGAGCTTGCTGCGCGTGTGCATCTGTCGCCCTCGCCAACCTTCGAGCGTCAGAAACGCTTGGAGCGCGAAGGCTATATAAAAAGATATTCGGCTGTGGTGGATCATCACAAGCTTGGACATAGCGTGATTGTGCTGTGCAATATACGGCTGAAACAGCACACTCACGAACTAATACAGCAGTTTATGGATACTGTGCAGACTATCGACCAGATAACAGAGTGTTACAATACAACGGGCGACTATGACTTCCTCATCAAAGTATATGCCCACGACATGAAGGACTATCAGGACTTCATGCTCAACACCCTTGGAAATATCGATTGCATCGGTAGCCTGCACAGTATTATCGTGATAGGCGAGATAAAGGACTCGCATTATATCCCAGTGAGCCGAGGGCTGGCGAAATAACGTGTGCTTGACGAAATATAAGTGATTGAGAAATTGGTGACAAGCAAAAAGTGTTATGACATTATTGCTCGTTGCTCACTTCCTCAATCTGCTTTATCATTTCGTCATTGGTCTTTTGCATCTTGCGGTAAATCCACCAAGAAACTGCTATTCCTATTACACCGCCCACGACACCACCGTAGAATACACCCCACATGTGGGTGTCGGCATTTATTGACATGAGGTACAAGCCTATTTCTATTGATAACCATACGATTAGGCCTATTAAGGCTGTTAACATTATGGCGGTTTGCTTAGTGCGACGTTGTTTCATTCTTAGCAATTTCTCCATTGTGTTGACAAGGTTGTCGCGGCTGTAGTCGCTGT
>CAKQFF010000150.1 GCA_934230685.1 uncultured Prevotella sp.
TTGGTTGCGGTAGACCTCGGTCTTCACGTCGTTCTGGGCGCGTCCGATGTCCTTGTGGCTCTCGAAGATAGCGGAATATACGGGATTGAGTTCGGGATAGGTGTTCTTCAATGTCCTTAGCTCTATCAATATGTCGGCCCTGCTGAACGAGGTCTCGCCGTCGAGCGACGAGCAGCACATCTCGGAGTATTGCCTTGCCGTGACGAGGAGCGAGTCGATATTGCCGGTGGCTGCATTGTCAAACAGCCTGATCTTGGTTCTCATCATGTTGGTGAGCTTCAGCAGCCGGTCGTCGTGAGCGGTTAGCGGGAAGGCCGTCTCGCCCTCCTCAAGCGCCACTTGCCTGATGTATGGCTGCTTGACGCCATTCTTGTTCTCAGCCTCGAAAAACATGCAATTATGCTCAGCCGAGTGTCCGCTGATTGTCACGGGCAGCATTTCGTCCTGCACGATGTCAAGCTCTATGTATCGGCGCTCGGTCTTTGAGACGTTGCCAATCTGGTTGCACTCTTCGTCCCACACGGATATGCTTCCCGGATATTTGCTTCCAGTGGGCTCTCTCCTTAAATAGACGGTTGTGCCTATGGGCATACGTGCGAAGAGCTTGGGATAGTCGGCTGCGCCGTTGGGCAGATAATTTCTTATTCCTACTATTGTCAATGTTAGCTTCATTTATTCTTTTTAGTGTGTGTATTATGGTTTAATGCTCAGCCTCCTAAAAGAAAAAAAGTTAAGAATGAAGGAACTATGATTACCACAGTTCCCCATTCTTAACTCTAAAATATTAATTCAAATTTATTCCTCGTCCTAAGCCTCTTCAGCGTGCTCCTCGATAAGCTTCTGCTGGAGGTCGTTAGGCACAAGCTCGTAGCTGGCAAACTTGGTTGTGAACGAAGCGCGTCCGCCAGTGAGGCTACTCAAAGAGATTGAGTAGTTGCTGAGCTCCTTCAAAGGAATCTTAGCCTGCAGCTTCTGGTAGCCAGCCTCGCTGTCCATACCCATAATCAGGGCGCGGCGTCCCTGGAGGTCGCTCATCACGTCGCCCATGTAGTCGGCAGGAACGTAAACCTCGAGGTCGTAGATAGGCTCGAGAATCTTCGGACCTGCATTTCTAAACGCCTCAGAGAATGCGTTGCGTGCAGCAAGCATGAACGAAAGCTCGTTAGAGTCAACCGGGTGCATCTTGCCGTCGTAGACAATCACGCGAACGTCGCGGGCATAGCTGCCTGTGAGCGGTCCGTGCTCCATGCGGTCCATGATGCCCTTGAGGATAGCCGGCATAAAGCGAGCGTCGATAGCACCACCAACAACCGAGTTGATGAACACGAGCTTGCCGCCCCATTCGAGGTTGATTTCCTCACGGCCCTTTATGTTAATCTTGAACTCCTGTCCGTTGATCTTGTAAGATGTAGGATCGGGCATTCCCTCGGCGTATGGCTCAATGATGAGGTGAACCTCGCCAAACTGGCCTGCACCACCCGACTGCTTCTTGTGGCGGTATTCGGCGCGCGACATCTTGGTGATGGTCTCGCGGTAAGGAATGCGTGTGGGCTCAAACTTGATTGCAATCTTGTCGTTGTTCTCAAGACGCCACTTCAATGTGCGCAGATGGAACTCGCCCTGTCCGCGAACGATAGTCTGGCGAAGCTCCTTGCTCTGCTCCACAAGCCATGTGGGGTCTTCCTGGTGCATGCGTAGGAGGGCTGCCATGAGTTTCTCGGTCTCAGCTGTGTTGACAGCCTTGATGGCGCGAGAGAACTTCGGATTAGGATACTTGATGAAGTCGAAACGCCACTCGCAATCCTTGCCGTTAAGGGTGTTGCCAGTCTTCACGTCCTTCAGCTTCACTGTGCATCCGATGTCGCCTGCAAGAAGCTCGTCAACCGCGATACGGTTGGCTCCTGCACAAGCATAAATCTGTCCGATACGCTCCTTAGAGCCACGGTCAGCGTTGGTCAAGTCGTCGCCTGCCTTGATCTTGCCGCTCATCACCTTGAAGTAGCTCACTTCACCGATGTGCGGCTCCATGCCAGTCTTAAAGAAGTATACTGATTCAGGACCGTCAGAATTTGGGGTGATTTCCTCGCCGCGTGTGTTGTGAAGTTTAGGCATCTCGCTTACGAATGGAACTACATTTCCAAGGAATTCCATCAGTCGGCGAACGCCCATGTCCTTGCCTGCGCAAACGCAGAACACTGGGAAAATTGAACGTGTGACAAGTCCTTTACGAATACCTTCGCGCAATTCGTCCTCGGTGAGGGATTCCTCCTCGAAGAACTTCTCCATCAAGGTCTCGTCGTTCTCGGCTGCTGCCTCCACGAGAGTCTTGTGAAGCTCAAGTGCCTTCTCCTTCTCCTCTTCTGGGATTTCGACGATAGTGGGCATTCCACCGTCGGGACCCCATGTGTACATCTTCATGAGGAGAACGTCGACAATGGCGTTGAAGCCTGCTCCTGTGCTCACGGGATACTGAATCTGTACGCACTTTGAGCCATAGATCGACTTCATGTTTGCAATAACATTATCAAAGTCGCACTTGTCGGAGTCGAGCTGGTTGACAAGGAAGATGACAGGCTTGTGCAATTTCTCGGTGTAGCGGAAATTGTTTTGGGTGCCTACTTCCGGACCATACTGTCCATTGATAAGGATAACGGCCTGGTCGGTTACGTTGAGCGCTGTGATTGCGCCGCCGATGAAGTCGTCACTACCCGGACAGTCGATAATGTTGAGTTTCTTGTTATTCCATTCAACATGGAAAACAGTAGGGAAAACCGAGTAGCCGTATTCGTGCTCTACTGGGAAGTAGTCGCTCACAGTGTTCTTTGCTTCCACTGTGCCACGGCGCTTGATGATTCCACTACCGAAAAGCATAGACTCGGCAAGAGTTGTCTTGCCGCTACCCGCACTGCCAAGTAAGGCAATGTTCTTGATCTCATTGGTTTGATAGACCCTCATAAACTTCAGGTTTTAAATGGTTAATGTAAATTGTTCATGGAGGATTGACCTGGGGTGGATTGTCTATCCGATGACTAAGTTAGGGTTTTTCAACCGTAATGCAAAATATTTCGAGAAACTTTTGACGTGCATTTAAACTTTATTAGTAATTTTGTGCATCTTATTCACTTATCAAAATGGCTTACACATTAATATAATGGAAATGAAAGCAGGAATCTACATACACATCCCCTTTTGCGCAAGCCGCTGTATCTACTGCGGTTTCTACAGCACCACGCACAACTCTCTGCAACATCGCTACACCGACGCTCTGCTGAAAGAAATGAAGCTCAGGCGGGACGAACTTGGCAATGATTGCTCTATCGACACCATATATATTGGCGGCGGCACGCCATCCGTGCTGCAGGCCGACGAACTGCAACGCATACTTGCCACGGTGAACGATTCGTTCAGCGTTAAGGCACGCGAGACAACAATAGAGATGAATCCCGACGACATTACACCCGAGCTTGTGGCAAAGGTGAAGGCGATGGGCGTAAACCGCATCAGCATGGGCGTGCAGACGTTCAGCGACCAGCGGCTGCGCTTCATCCGGCGCCGCCACACCTCCCTGCAGGCCATGAAGGCGGTGGAGATTGTGAGGAATGCGGGGATTGACAACGTGAGCATCGACCTTATGTTTGGCTTCCCCGGCGAGACGGTGGAGGATTGGCAGCAGGACGTGGAGCAGGCTCTTGCCCTCGCGCCAAGCCACATTTCGGCCTACAGCCTGATGTTTGAGGAGGACACCCCACTCTACCAAATGCTGCAATCGGGCAAGGTGAGGCAGATTGACGAGGAGACGAGCCTGGCTATGTACACGCTGCTCACCAATCGCTTGAAGGCCAATGGCTACGAGCATTACGAGATAAGCAACTATGCCCTGCCAGGATGCCGCTCAATACACAACAGCAGCTATTGGCACGACACGCCTTACCTCGGCTTTGGGGCTTCGGCCCACTCCTACACGGGCAACAAGCGAAGTTGGAACGTGGACAATATCAAGGAATACATAGAGGCTGTAGAGCAAGGCACATTGCCTTCTACAGCGGAAGAAATCGACGCCGACACCCACTACAACGACCTTATCACAACGGCATTAAGGACTTGCGAGGGTCTCGACCTCAGTATGATTGGCGACAGCTATAAGGACTATGCCTTGAAAAATGCGGAGGAAAGCATGAGGAATGGTCTGCTGGAACTTGCCGACGGACACTTGCGGCTTACAGCGAAGGGAGTGTTCGTGAGCGACGGAGTAATGAGCGACTTGATAAAAATATAAAAAAAAGCTGTTGACAGCTCTTAGTATTGTCTAAGAG
>CAKQFF010000151.1 GCA_934230685.1 uncultured Prevotella sp.
AATAAGTTGATTGAAAAATAGATAATTGCCAATCGGCAATTATCTATTATGTTGAAGTTTATTTGTCAAGTTCCTTATAGCAATGAGCCACACGCCAGAAAGCCGTGATGTTGGCAAGCACCGCAATGATGATCATCGGCACCACAAGCACCCAGATATTGGCGCAAACGCCGCAGAATATGGCACCTACGGCAGTGACAACCACGCGCTCGGGGCGTTGCATAAGTCCCACCTTGCACTCGATGTCAAGACCCTCGGCTCTCGCTCTGACGTAGCTCACCATCACCGAACCGACCATAGCCACGAAAGTCACAATGCCAGCCCACTCCCATCCTTCTACCTGAAGCAAATAGTAGCAAATGCCAAAGAGAGTGCACAGTTCGCTATATCGGTCGAGAGTAGAGTCCCACAGAGCACCGAAAGTGGAAGACATGTTGCCCATACGCGCCAGTCGGCCGTCCATCATGTCGAACAGTCCGGCAAAGAGAATCACTCCGCCGCCCCAGCCAATCCATTTGTAAGCCTCCTGCTCAGGCATGTCGGCGGCATAGATAAACATAGCCGTGGCAACAACATTGAGCACAAAGCCCGTTGTTGTGATGAAGTTGGGAGTGATGCCAATCTTTATCATTCCCTTAATCAGAGGGTTGATAATGACATAAATCACCTTCTGTAGAAAATCCCTATAATTCATATTCTTTTATGTTGTTATTTTTTTTGTTTCCTGATTATCGTTAAAGTTCCAATGCGGATATGTTCCGCAGGCTGCGGCAATTAAGCCATATCCTCCGTGCGGCAAATGCTAAGAAGTCACAGATCCCGGTTCTTTACGCCCAGTTCCTTGTTCTTGAATACAAATTTGCTTTGCAGCTGATAATTCCACAGCACAGCCACAAGCACAGCCACTATAGTTTTGGAGATGACATAGTTGATGCCCGCAAGCTCGGTGAGCCGCCATGTCCCAAAGGTGTTGAGGGCTATGCTTCCCACCCATACGAACACGTAGCGCAAAGCCACATACTTCTTCTTGAGTCCGAAGGCGTGGAACACCCAGCGATAGTTAATGCCGCAATTTACTAGTCCGCCTGTAAATGCTCCTATCAATGTGGCATAGCCATACCACACACCGCATAAACTGGCAAGCATAAGCGTCATTCCGAAGTCAACACACGAAGCCACCCATGCCGAACATTGCGCCTTGGTGAATGTGACAACAGTAGTCTTCAGATTGCCCATCGCGCTAATTTACGTATAAAAATTCTTTATTTGTTATTATATATATAATGTGGGAGCATGGTTTCCGATGCCTTGAAGTCAAGTGCTTAGAGCCTGATGCCCCGTTCGAGGGTACAAAATTATAGAAAAATATTTAAATGAAAAAAGTTTTCTTGCCTTTTTTCATTTATTATATATAACTTTGCAATTGGATTTGACGCCAAGTGCGTCAGCCGTGATAATTAGCACGAAATCTATAAAAGGATAAATTAGTTTTTACAGGTGAAAAGATTTTTTGGTATTACATTGCTTCTGCTGTTGTTGACAACAGTGGTGAAAGCGCAGATTACAGGTGAGATTTACGACGATCAGGGCTATCCCATACCCTTGGCGAGCGCCATATACAAGGGCCACCACGTGGCAGAGGCGAGCGATATGGACGGCAAGTTCACCATTGCACGCCATAACGGTTGGGAGCTTACGTTCAGTAGTGTGGGATTCAAACCCCAAACCATAAAGGTGGGTCCCAATACTCCGTCGCACCTTAAGATTGTGCTTAAAGAGGACTCGCGCTCTCTCGGCGAGGTAGTCATCAAGCAGAAGCGTGAGCGTTATTCGCGCAAGAACAATCCGGCAGTGGAGCTTATGAAGCGTGTCATTGCCGCCAAGAAACGCACGCATCTCGAAAACAACGACTATTATCAGTACAACAAGTACCAGAAGATATCGTTCGCCCTGAACGACATCAAGCCAGAGGACCTCACCACGGGCAAATTCAAGAACAAGTCGTATGTGAAAGACCAGATAGAGACATCGCCCTACAATGGCAAACTTATTCTGCCTGTGTCGGTGGACGAGACCGTAACACAGCACATCTATCGCAAGAACCCGCGCGAGGAGAAGGACATCATCAAGGGTCAGCGCCAGGAAGGCGTGAACAACCTTTTGCAGACAGGCGAGATACTCAACACGATGCTCAAGGAAGTGTTCACCGATGTCGACATCTACGACGACCATATGCGCCTGATGCAGTATCAGTTTGTGTCGCCCATTGGCGAGACTGCCATCTCATTCTACCGTTATTATATCCAGGACACGGTGTACGTAGACCGCGACCTGTGTTACCATCTCGAGTTCATCCCCAACAACCAACAGGACTTCGGTTTCCGCGGAGAGCTGTTCGTGCTTGCCGACTCCTCGCTACATGTAAAGAAGTGTACGTTCACCTTGCCTAAGCGCACCGACGTGAATTTTGTTGAGGACATGAAAATCACCCAGGAGTATACCAAACTGCCAAATGGCGAGTGGGCACTCTCGGTAGACGACCTTACAGCCGAGTTGAAGATAAACAAGATGCTTGGCGAGGTGCTCGTGACCAAGACTACGCGCTATGATGACTACGCCTTCGACGACCTGCCCAAGAAACTCTTTAAGGGTAAGGCAAAGGTGAAGCACGAGGCCGACGCCATGGTGCGCGACGAGGCTTTCTGGAACCAATACCGTGCTGTAGAGCTGACAAAGGGCGAATCGTCGATGAATGCCTTTATCCACCGCATCGAACAATCGAAGAATTTCAAGTGGATAATCTTCGGTCTGCGTGCCTTGCTTGAGAACTACGTTGAGACGGGATCTATGCGCACTAAGTCGAAGTTCGACTTCGGTCCGGTGAACACCCTCATATCAACCAACTTCGTCGACAAGTATCGTCTGCGTGTGAGCGGACGTACCACAGCCAACCTCAACCCTCACCTCTTCTGGAAGGGCTACTATGCCTATGGTACGGAGTCGCAAAAGCACTACTACGGAACCGAGGTTACCTATTCGCTCAACAAGAAGAAGAACGTGCCGTTTGAGTTCCCTCAGCGCAACATCATCTTTGAGACAGGCTACGATGTAATGTCGCCTGCCGACAAGTTCCTTATCCACAACAAGGATAACGTGTTCATGTCGTTGCGCACACAGAAGGTGGAGCAGATGTACTTCTACAACCGTCAGAAACTCTCGTTCGACTACGAGACCGACTGGGGTTTCTCCATCAACACTTCTATCAAGGCAGAAAGCAATTCGCCTACGGGCGACCTCGTGTTCAAGAAGATGCCTGGAGCCGTGACCAATCCCGACGCCCAGGGCAACGAATACGTGACCAAGATACGCACATCTGAGTTTAAGTTCGGCATGCGCTACTGTCCGGGACAGACCTTTATCAACACCAAGCAGCAACGCTGGCCGGTAAACCTCGACGCTCCGGAGTTCACACTTAGCCATACAATGGGTTTCAAGAATGTGCTTGGCGGACAGTATAAGCTCAACTTCACAGAAGCAAGCATCTACAAGCGCTTCTGGATGGGAAGCTGGGGATATATCGACACCCATATCAACGGAGGTGCTCAATGGGACAAGGTGCCGTTCCCGCTGCTCTGTATGCCGCCTGTGAACATCACCTACTTCGAGCTTGAGAACACAATGTCGATGATGAAGAACATGGAGTTCCTTAGCGACCGCTACTGCTATGGCTCTATCACGTGGGACCTCAACGGCAAGCTGCTCAACCGCATCCCGCTTGTGCGCCATCTTAAGTGGAGAGAATGGATTGGCGTGAAGGGCATGTGGAGCACTCTCAGCGACAAGAACAACCCGCTGCTTGAGTGCAACCAGAATGATCCTATGCTGTTCCAGTTCCCCGATGGAACGAAGGTGATGGATAAGAAAAAGCCGTATTGGGAAATCGTGGTGGGTGTGCACAACATCTTTAAGTTCTTTGCAATTGACTATGTGCGCCGTATGAACTACTACGGACCAGGCATAAAGAAGGACGGCATACGATTTGCTTTCATGGCAAGCTTCTAACAAGAAGAGGAAATAAAGCCCAAGACGCAAAGAAGATACTAATTTCTAACAAACCATATAAACAAGTAAAGGCTCATGGACCGTGAAGGTTCGTGAGCCTTTTTTCTGAAGCCTTAAATTAGCAGACAATGTCTTTCCGTATATTCTTTACCCCAATTCGGGATAAAATAGCGATTAGTTGCATGTTAAGACAGATACATGAATTCTCTTCCCATGCCATCA
>CAKQFF010000152.1 GCA_934230685.1 uncultured Prevotella sp.
CTGTATTTACGAACTGCATTGTGAATAAATATATTTTGGCAAATATACGAATTTTTTGATTACGTACAGCCCTTCGGACAAATCTTTGCCCAGCAAGAGGGACGATGATATGACAGCAGATACGCCGACAGCGCAATTACAAGATTTTCAATATAAATATAAGGAATTCCGGAATGTTTATGTACCTTTGCAGAATTATAGTGTGCGCGGCGCGATGCCGCCTTCGGAAAGGACTAATAAACAATAAATTATAAACGCATTAAACTAACAATTTATCATGACGAAAAACAATCAGAAGACCTACGAGCGCCCGACCCTCCAGGTGCTTTTCGTAGAGGCGGAAAGTGTGATGGTGACGGATAGTGGATATGGTGCAACCATCCGCGATTTTAATTATGACGAAGATGAAACGCTCGGCTGCTAAATCAATGTAAACCATGAAAAGATTTTTCTCTTATATCGGGGCGTCATTGGTAGCCATTGCCGCTCTTTCAAGTTGTAATAAGGAAATTGACAATCCTTCAAACGAAGCCTCCAACGGCATACAATTCGCCATTACAGCATCATCCGTTGACACCAAAACCAGCATAGATGGATTTAAAACATCTTGGGTGGCAAATGACCAACTTAATATCACACACGCTATTGCTGGTTCTACCACATACATACCTGATGGAAGTTTTTCCATTTCAGAAGCTAATCTTGCCACAAATAAATTTAACGGAACCCTTAAATCAAATCTCGAAGAAGGATCCTCTTATGACTGGTATGCTCTTTACCCTTACAATGGAAAAAATTATACATACATAGGGCATTCAAAAGGTGCTATTCAGAATGGCAATAATAGCACTGCACATTTGTGCGAAACACTTTGCCCTCTTTATGGCGTCGCTAAAAATGTAAATAGCTCTGATCCGGTATCTTTCGACATGCAGCACCTTGCAGCTGTCGTTGAAATCACAGTCACGAATGAGACAGATGCGGACCTTACAGTTAAAAACGTCACCTTCGCTTCCTCAGATGAGGATATTGTAGGCTCGTATATAATTGATTTTAAAGGAGATAATGTCACTTACGCAGCTAGCGGCAAGCAGTATGTAAGCAAGGTAGCAACTCTAAATGTTACTAATGGAGACGCGATAGCAAAAAACGGAAGTGCTAAATTCTATATTCCTATCAAACCGCATATTGCAGAAGCCGGTTCTAAAATCGTCATTAACGTAAATGGCTACGAAAAAGAAATTCCACTAACAAAGGATGTTACATTCAAAGCTGGGACTGTCAAGAAGATTGGTTTTAAGTGCGATCGTGTATCTGCATCTGCAACATTCGATTTTACCGACCCCACATCCTTAGGGCTAACAGCAGGCGATATTACCAAACCAATTGTATCTGAAAACATTTCGCTAACGACAGCAAACGGCACTGCGTCCACTAATACTAGGATATTTAAGACGACCAATAATAAATTTGAATTGAGAGCCTATAAAGGAAGCACATTATCTTTCAAAGCTCCAGATTCATACATCATCAAGTCAATAGTATTTTCGGGGAGCTCTATTAACGCCTGTGCAGTAGATGTTGGGGAGTTTTCCAGCGGCACATGGACAGGTGCAAATCAATCAGTGAAGTTCTCAGCAACTAACACTCTTAAGATTTCAAAAATTATTGTGTTGTATGTAAAAGGCGAACCGACCACATCAATTATTGCTGACAATATTGCCAATGTTTCAGCTAGAGGTATTACTGATGGAGAACTCAAATACACTATTGAAAACCCAATAAATGGCACTACTCTCGAAGCGTCCTGCGATGAATCTGTGGTTGATGTCGTTCTCGTAGAAAACGGAAAAGTTTTATACTCAGTAAGTAAGAACACCTCCAACACTATAAGAACCGGTCGAATCACACTCACTTACGGAAATGTTTCCAAAGATATTTCCGTATCCCAAAATGCCGCACAGTTTAAGGTTTCCCGCAGCGAAGTCGAACTTGAAGCAACATCAAATGCATCAACAAGTGTAACCATCACAAGCGATTTTGATTGGATTGCCAACAAAACAGGAGATGGTTTCAATTTCACCCCAGACACATATACATGGGCTGAAGACGGCAAAGAAACACTCACGATTACGGCCTTGTCCGACAACGCCTCATCAGAAGGGACAAAGATTCTTGGCACCATTTCCGTTAAGAATACGGAGACCAAGGAACTTATCGAAATCACTGTTAAGCAGAAAAGCTCTCATGTAACTACTCAGAATACTTTAAAATACACATATAGTAGCAACGAGGGATGGACAATTAATGGTGGAATCAAGAAGAATGGTTACCATGCTTTACTCGGAAGTACTACGTACATTCTATCACCAGAATTCACATTTACCAAAATTACGTCAATCACCATAAAAGCACGTACGTATGGTGGAACAGGTACTAATAACACGATTAAAATCACTTATGGAGACACGGACCTCGGGACTATTCTACCAACAAACAGCACGCTAAATACATATTCCCTGACAAATTTAGCTGCGCTATCAGGAAAAGGCAGCATTAAATTTGCGGCCCCTTCCTCCAACAGCGGCAAAGGCCCTGGAATTTCCGAGATCACTATAGTTTACGAATAAACTTTTAATCGGCTCTTACCAATGAAAGTTGGACTTTTCTTGGTATCTGTTTTAAGCAAAAACAAACTTGTCGGAGGAAAACGAGTGTTTTCCTCCGACTTTTTATAAAACCCCAAAACCCACACAATCATGTACACCACCGCAACCCCATTTTCAGATACACCATAATTGAAATCAACTCGGACCAGTCCTAAACATATTCATTGAACTGACAAGACTCTACCTCATTGGGGCAACCGCATTCACCTCATACGACAAACTGAACAATCCAGCTGAAACTCACATACTATCACTTTATAGGAACCCGAACGAACACCTCAGACAGCACTCATAGAGCAACTCCACAGATTACACGACCTGTGCAAATCATACGATAACGGAATGTGCGTCGCAATGGATATCGCAGTCGCATTGCGGACATTGCTGCACGATAGTCCGAACGGAAGAAGTCTTTCAGTCCTGACCCAATGCGGATTGCGCGATAAAGTTAAATTCCTGGACACGACGGCCCAAAGAGGAACCATCTCCTTCTTTGCTGTAGGGGATAACGTCTCGAACAAAAACATACAAGTCGCCACACATATTTATTGCGGCCTACTCTGTAAGGAGATCAACAATTCCGATAATGGTGGCGTCAGATACACATTCTCCCCTCTTCGTAAATCCTCCTTATATTCAGACTACGAGCAAAGGTGCATCAGTCAAAATAGATTTCTCTCCACGAAGGACTGGCTGGACTCCAACATATTCGAGGTATTGAAAGGCAGGAATTGGGGAGAAGAACAGAATTGGCATTTGTCACGATACCAATTGTTTACCATCTTAGCAAACAAAGATGGAGGAGCTCATTATGAAAACAATCTTCAAGACAAGAGAATTGAGGAAATGTTTTACAATGAGTACCGTGACACGCAAGCATTGCATCTGATAGTAAATGGTTCAGATGTTTGTTTTGAGAACACCCCGATATATCCATCTGTCCGTCAAATAGCACAAGAGGCGTTAGTATCACTGGAACTATATCTAAAGAATAATACCCTAAACCAGCCACACCACCAGTTTCGACTTTCTCGCATATTTTCCAAACACTCCTGACACGAACACCAAGTCGAAGAAGAAGTCGCGAGATTGTGAGTGCTCCGCTACCATAACCATTACACATCGCACAAGGCGCGGCCGAAGACATGACACAGAATGCGTGGCGCATAAATCTCTGTTTCATAACAGATTAGCCATTTTCAGAGTTATTGTTTTGCCAACTCTGAAAATAACGAAATATCTAACATACAGCTATTTACGCGCCACGTCAAATGTATCGTCCTGAAAAACGTTTACCGATAATCCATATACAGGCAAAAGCCCCAGCGGGGGTGATGTCTCTGGAGGCATGGCCGCCCATGGCCTTGTGAAGGCCGCTGAAAAAGTCCTCTGGATAGCATAGGGAGCACATTCAAATAATTCGTAAGCTATTTGGTCGTTTACGGATTATTTCGTATCTTTAATGTATTGAAAAACAAATTGTTATGCTTCCAATACAAGGTACTATACGCTTCTCTGAATACTCGTCTTTGTATGACCTCATTGTCCCAAAAGACAACAAACTACGTCTGATCAATGACCTTGTTGATTTTTCTTTCATCTATGAT
>CAKQFF010000153.1 GCA_934230685.1 uncultured Prevotella sp.
GGCAACGTGAATACGCAATTCGACATGTATGAGGACAACGGCAATGACAAGCAGTATGCCACGGCTTACGCCACCACCATGCTCTCGTCTACTCACTCCGCCGACGGCACATTGTGTGTTAAGATAGGAGCACGTAAGGGCGAATACAGCGGCATGCCTTCGCATCGTCAGTACAAACTGAAGCTCGTGGCTTCTGCCGTTCCTGAGAAGGTGACGGTAGACGGCAAGCAGACGGATTTCGATTATGACGGAAACAAACTGTCCTTGCTCGTAGACATACCTGAGACCGACTGCTCGAAAGAAAAGGTTGTGGAGATAAGCTATGCGAAGGATGCTCCTGTTCTCACGGACGGACTCATCGGAAAGTTCCGTCACATCCAGCAGAACTGCGTAGCGATGAAATACCGCAACCCTGCCATTGTGTTCGCCGAGCCTCTCGGAACAATGGAGTCGGCAGGCATAGCCATGACCTACAATCCCGAGAAGCAGAAGCAGATAGTGGAGACGTTCCGCACGAACTACGGTTCGCTTGCCGACATCCTCAAGCAGAACGGCATTGAAGGGGACGACGCAAAGAAGTTTATAGACACCTCGTTCTAAAGACAGCTGATGAGGCAGGGCTTTGACAAAAACCTGCCTCCACATGCTGCCTTCCATAGCAGAACACTAATCAGCGCCGTGTCCCGAGGGGACACGTATCCATCAGAAATCCACTGCAAGCTCCGAAGAAGCGCAGCTGTGGGATTAGCATTGTTTGAGTTTTGACACACCCTCATCATTCATCGCATTCTAAGAGAGAACTTTCTGACATCAAAAACTAAAAACGGTTCTTCTCCTCATTACCTGCACCAGTACCCTTGTACTTGCTGTTGACCGAATTGAAACGATAGCCTACTGTCAGCTTGACAGCTTGTGAGTCGCTATAGTTCCACTTGTCGAGCAACATGCTTGTGCCATAGGCGAACACTGAATTGCGGGCTGTACGGAATACATCCGTTGCCTGCAACTGGAAAGTCCATTGCTTCAGTTTCTTTGTGATTCCCAAATTCAACTGATAGCTCGGTTTCAATGTTGCTATTGTGTTATCACCATACGTATGCCCCGTGATGTCGGCCGTCAGTATATAGTCTTCCGAAATGGAGAAGGAGTTATACCAATTGGTCATCAACAACGGATTGTTCAACTTGAGCGTTTCGCCATTGTGAACCATATCGAAGTCTTGCCCCATCAACACCAACGACAAGCGAGGTGCCCACAACCCGACTCTTGGTGTCAACGATAGAACAGCCGTATATCTGTTCATGTGAGGACGGTTGACAATCGTAAGAATATTGAGCGGCTTTCCTTCACCATGTTGCAAGTCTATCGTGCTGACGATGAAGTCGTTGATATGCTGGACACTGAAATTGAAATATACCCATTTATATCCCCCGGTGAGAGTTATGTCGTGTATTATCTCCGGTTTCAGAAGCGGATTGCCCTTTTCATAGGTGAAGGCATCGTCATATTGCATGTTGCTGCTCAGCTCTTGATAAGACGGACGACGAGTCTTCATCGTATAATCCAACGAGAAATTGGCTTTGCCTATCGGAAATGACACACCTGCATTAGGAAACAACTTGTCGTACCGACGACTTTGAGCATCTATCCATACTCCTTTCTCGTAATAATCGGAAACGGTGTGCTCATACCTCAGTCCCGCCTTCAAGTCAAGTTTTCCCAAAGGTAGATTATAGTTCAAGAAGCCAGCCAACTTGCTCTCCTTGATATGGTCGTTGGTAGAGGCTATTATTTGTTCCGCATTGTTGTAGGTTTCCTTACGGTCGGTGTAGATTATCTCACCGCCACCTTCAATCCTTCCCTTTCCTACGGGGTAAGACAGCACCAGTTTGGAAGCAGCCATAACATTGTCCGCCTTGTTAGTGCTGTTCACCTGACTCTCGCCTGAAGCACTGCTTTGTTCCTTGATGTTCTGCACAGCCTTGTTCTGGCTTACGACCAAGTCATTGTCGAAAACGATATTCCATTTACCGAGTTCACCTCGATAATAGGCATTAACGTAATGGGCAGGGTTAGTCTTGCTATCCCAATTTGTATTATAGAATATTGATTCCAACTCTTCTCCATTCTTCGTAACACCTTGGTGAATGGTCCATAAAGCAGTGCTGTTTGGCAAGAATTTTACATCATAGGTAGCACCTATGGAATGTCTCTCGTTGAGGACATAATTGAATCCTAATTTAGTGGAAATCTGGGCTTTGCTCTTGGGGAATATTCCTGTGTCGCTATACATTTGCCAGGCATCCCCATCCTTCATGACAGTCTTGTTGTCTATCTGATGCTGATACTTTTGCGACAAATCATAATAAATATTTCCGAATATATCCAGTCCTCCTTTACGCCAGTTCAGATTGCCACCCTCAGACAACGAAATGTTATGCCCCTGACGGGCCATGGAAGTGAATCCACTGCTTAGTCCATCACCTTGTTTCTTGTTAGTCTTAATCATGATGACAGCCTTCACCGTCGCGTCGTATTTTGCTCCAGGATTGTTGTTGAGAGTTATCGAGGCGATGTCCTTCGAACTGATTCTTTCCAGCTCACCATCATCCGTCAGTTTCCTTCCGTTCACATATACTATAGCTTCGCCCTTGCCATAGACACTATATTTGCCATCACTGCCATAAACGCTCGGCACTTGCGCCATGACATCGTTGGCAGTGCCAGCTTCGCTCAATGGCGTATCTTTCACTTGTGTGACAAGTCCATCATTCGTCATCTCAAAGGTTTTGCGATGCCCTTTCACCACAACCTTTTGCAGGTTAATGGTTGCCTCCTTCAGGGTGATTGACCCAATCTTACCTGTATTATAAGTATTGATAGCCGTATGATAGCCCACACAACTTACTCTTACTATCGCCTTGCTCGCTTCGCAAGGAATCACAAACTGTCCGTTCTCGTTTGTCACACCACCCGTGATAAGGCTGGAGTCATTGACATTGAGCAACGATACATTGGCAAAGTCTATAGGGCGTTGATGCGCATCCACAATGCGCCCAATCATCTTGCCAGACGTCTTCTGCATGCATTCCACAAAGATATTCTCGCCATCTACTGTCATCTTTATAGGATAAAAACCTATGATTTGATGTATGGCATCAGGGGCTGTCCGCCTCACCACATCCTTGGTAACCGTGAAATCCTCCAACTCGTCATACATAAAGTTGATGCGATAATCCTTTGTGCTCTTGGCAAGGATGGCGAGAGCTTCCGACATCGAAGTGTTGCGGAAGCTATGAGTGATGCGTTGGGCATAAGCGGACTGAAGAGAAAGACTCATCAAGCCCGCAAGCAATATGGTATATCTTAATCTTTTCATCTTATTCCACTATTAGGGTTTGACCTTCACGACGAATGTTCACTTCCTCGAAATGATTCATCAGCGTGATGATATCATCTATGCTCATATCTTCCCTCAGTTGAAGGAAGAGGCGGATGTGGCGGACCGACTCGTTCTGATAAGTCACCTGAAGATGGAAATGCTTGGCGATAGGGGTCAATATATTCTGAAGCTCAGCGTTTTCATAAACCAATGGGAGCTTGGCAATACTTGCAGTGTCAGTCTTTTCTTCCGTATATGTTTTTTGTGGAGCTGGGGCTTGCTGTGCCTTATTATCGTCAGATGCCATGAGTTCGGTGTCGTTCTTGTCGGATGACTGCTGAGAGAGTGTAACCAGATGAATGGCTGCAAAGGTGAAGCCTGAGACGACAAGGACGGCAGCAACGGCAGCCACCTTTCTCATCGGACTCCAAAGAAAAGCCACTTTGGTGCTTTGCTTCTTTTCTTCTTTCAGTTTCTTCCATTCCTCATCTATCGAAGGCATCTTCAGCTCTTCCTTCAACTTGTCGAAATCAAGTGCCTGCCGGGTCTCTACAATCTGCTGATAGAGTTCTTTCACTTCCTCATCGCCCAAAAGTTCAGCCTTTTGGGTTTCTGAATACTTTTCAGGATGCTCCAAGAGGTCGAGGAGCATATCCCACTTCTTAGAATCTATACCATATAATTCTTGTTCCATTTTCTTTTCCTTTCTTCATTTTAGGGTTTCTATTGTAAGCTTAATACAATAGAATAATCGTTATGCTACTTTCCTTTCAGCTTTTCTCTGAGCGTTCGCAAACCTTTCACGATGTGCTTGTTCACAGCCGAGATGCTGATGCCTAATTCTTCCGCTGTATCC
>CAKQFF010000154.1 GCA_934230685.1 uncultured Prevotella sp.
ATGTAAAGGAGCTGATGAGGGAAATTGTGGGCTGACAGTCATAAACTACTTATTAATCAAACGGACATTTCATTCATAAATACACATTATATAATATGCAACATCACTTCAACTCAATCATTTTAGGACTTTGCCTCGCTGCTGCCACCACAGCATCAGCCCAAACCAACGAACCATCGTTTCAGGAGAACTTCTGCGACTCCACTCTCCGACTCGACTACATCTTCTCGGGCAACGCCACAACACAGCGCATCTCGCTCGACAAGATGAATCTTGAGCCGCGCTGGTATGGCAAGCACAAGCGCCTGGCGCAGCTGCCAGTAGAAGGAAACGGACAGGTGACTGTACGCAAGCATGGTACAAAGGAGGTGATCTACCGCAACTCATTCTCCACTCTCTTCCAGGAGTGGCAATCGTATGACGAGGCTAAGCATGTGGACAAGGCTTTCGAGAACGTGTTTCTTATCCCTATGCCCAAGGACACGGTGGACGTGACCATCGACCTGCGCAACAACCGCAAGGAGATAACCGGCACTATGACCCACACCATAGCGCCCAAAGACATCCTTATACGTCGCATCGGATTCAAGAACCGCACTCCATACACCACACTTCAGGCGGCTGCCGACACCAACAACTGCATCAACATAGCCTTTGTAGCTGAGGGCTACCGCAAGGAAGAAATGCCTGTATTCATCGATGACGCAAAGATTGCCATAGAGGCCTTGTTTGAGCATGAGCCGTTTAAGGAGATGCGCAACCGTTTCAACATCGTGGCTGTGGAGTCGCCATCGGTTGACAGCGGCACAAGCGAACCATCGAAGGACCTGTGGCGCAATACTGTGCTTGGCAGCCATTTCGACACTTTCTATTCCGACCGCTATCTCACAACGCTCAACCTCAAGTCGCTGCACGACGTGTTGGCAGGAATACCCTACGAGCATATCATTGTGCTTGTGAACACGAGCGAGTATGGCGGCGGCGGCATCCTCAACTCCTACAACCTGTCGATGACCCATCATCCGCAATACCGCCAGGTGGTGGTGCATGAATTCGGCCACAGTTTCGCGGGTCTTGCCGATGAATATGCCTACGAACAAGAGCAGATACCTATGTATCCGCACGACGTGGAGCCTTGGGAGAAGAACATCACCACGCTTGTTGACTTCCACGACAAGTGGGAATCGCTGATTGCGCCCGGAACTCCCGTACCTACTCCTCTGCCTGAAGCTGCTGCAAAGAATGGCAAGAGCAGCAAAGCCGACAAGAAAGCCAAAGCTGGCAAGACAGCAAAGACAGGCAAGAACACAAAGGGCAAAAAGGCAAATGCCGCCGAGAAATCCGACATGGAGAAGCTTGGCGTATACGAGGGAGCTGGCTACAGCCTCAAGGGGGTCTATCGCCCGTGTCCCGACTGCCGCATGCGAAGCAACAACCACAAGGAGTTCTGTCCGGCTTGTCAGAAGGCATTGAGAGACTTGATCAATTTCTATACGAAATAAAAAGTTTTGCTAAAGCCTTTTTAGCTCTTCAGAAATTCTGAGTGCTGCAAATAAGACTAATCAGAATATTTGCAGCACTCATTTTTTAATCAAATAATATTAATGTTCAGGACAACAATCATTGCTCTCGCATTCCTCACTCACGTCATTTCCGCCAAGTCTCTGCCCATAGCTCCAAGCCCCGCACAGCAACACGGCTTAAGCATGCAGCAAGGCTCCAACCAACTCGACAGCAAGGAGCAGCTATCGCGAGCCATTGAATATTTCCAAAGCGGCAAATACCACGAGGCTCTGCTTCTGTTCAACATCCTCAGCAAGGAATACACGCTCAACTATCGTTTCCAAGCCTACATCGGAGTGTGCAATTTCTACGACAGAAACTACGAGCAGACAATAGCCATATTCGACAGTATCATGCCGCGGCTCGACAAGTTTGCGCCACATGAGCAGTCGATCTACTACTATTGCGCAGCCGAGAGCAACTATCAGCTCAAACACTATGCCGAGTCGTTGCGCCTGTTTGAACACCAGTTTCTGCTCTGCTTCAACAACGAGAAGGGCGACGCTCTGCTGCGCATAGGACTCTGCCACCGACAGCTTGGCAACATCCCCACGGCTCAGGAATATCTTCAGCAGGCTGTGGCCTATTATCGCCGATTCAACGACTCCTACAAGCTCAAACAGGTGGAAAGAGAAATGAAATACATGAGCGAGGAATAGAATGGCACATTATTTGCATGTATTGTATAATGAGTAAAAACATCCTCAAATAAGAGTAAAAGACTCTCAAATAAGAGTAAAAACACCCTCAAATAAGAACAAAACACAAAGGAAGTACAACAAATGACAAACCAGTTTTCACCAAAGGTTTCAGACATGCTCTCGTTCAGTCGCGAGGAAGCCATACGCCTCTCCAACAGGCGTGTAGCTCCCGAACACCTCTTGCTCGGCATGATGCGCGACAAGCAGAGTCCGCTCTCGGCACTTATACAACGAATGAACATCGACTGGAGCACTATAAAAGCCAAGCTCGAAGGGCGCTTGCACGACAATGCGACAGCTCCCGATGGCAACACAGCCGAAGCTCCAACGCTTGACGAACAGGCTGGCAACATCCTAAAACTCTCGGTGCTCGAAGCCCGACTGCAACACTCGCAGCAGGTGAACGTGGAGCACGTGATTCTCGCCATACTGCATGACAAAACCGTCAATGGCGCAAAAGAAATATTAGAGGCTAATGGAATAAACTATGATACCGCTATGAAACATCTCATGCAACCCAACTCACAGCCGAAGAACGGCATCGGACTATCTGAGGAGGAAGACGAAACTCCTATCTCAAACCGCGACGCTAAGGGTTCTAAAGGCTCGTCGGCCAAGACCGACACTACCACCCGCACCTCTTCAGGCGGCAATACTCCTGTTCTTGACAAGTTCTCTACCGACCTCACCCAGGCTGCGACTGAGGGCAAGCTCGACCCCGTAGTGGGACGCGAGAAGGAGATGCAGCGCGTGACAGAAATCCTCTGCCGACGCAAGAAGAACAACCCTATACTCATTGGTGAGCCGGGCGTGGGAAAGAGTGCCATAGCCGAGGGTCTGGCCCAGCTTATTGCACGCCGCCACACCTCGCCGTTGCTCTTCAACAAGCGCATACTGCGCCTCGACATGACATCCATCGTGGCTGGCACAAAGTATCGCGGACAGTTTGAGGAGCGCATACAGGCCTTGCTGCGCGAACTTGAGGAGAACCCCGACATCATTATCTTCATCGACGAGATCCACACCATTATAGGAGCGGGCAGCACACCTGGCTCTATGGACGCTGCCAACATAATGAAACCAGCTCTGGCAAGAGGACTCATACAATGCATCGGAGCCACCACGCTCGACGAATACCGCAACTCGATAGAGAAGGACGGAGCTCTCGAACGCCGATTCCAGCGCGTAATGGTGGAGCCTTCAACAGCCGAGGAGACTCTTGAGATTCTGCACAATGTGAAGGAACGCTACGAGGACCACCACCATGTGCGCTACACCGACGAGGCCCTGAAGGCTTGCGTAGACCTTACCGCACGCTACATCACCGAGCGACAGTTCCCCGACAAGGCCATCGACGCATTGGACGAGGTAGGCTCGCGCATCCACTTGCAGCACGCCGAGATTCCGCCAGCCATAGCCGACAAGGAGAAGGAAATACGACAGGCAGAACAGCTGAAGCATGCTGCCGCCGCCGACCAAGACTTCGAACTTGCCGCAAGTTACCGCGACCGCCAATGCCAGCTTGAGGCTGAGCTTAAGAAGCTCAACGACGAGTGGGCCTCGCACGACGACGGCACACGCGAGACTGTCAGCGAGGCAGACGTGGCAAACGTTGTGTCGATGATGTCGGGAGTGCCCTTGCAGCGGATATCCGAGCGCGAGAGCGACCGTCTGCGCAATCTCAACACCAGCCTTAAGAGTTCTGTAATCGCTCAGGACAAGGCTATCGACAAGATTGTGCGCAGCATCCAGCGCAACCGTCTCGGACTCAAGGACCCCAACCGTCCTATCGGCGTGTTCATGTTCCTTGGTCCCACAGGTGTGGGCAAGACCTATCTCGCCCAGCGACTTGCCGAACTGATGTTTGGCACCAAGGATGCTCTCGTGCGCATCGACATGAGCGAGTATTCGGAGAAGTTCAACACCTCGCGACTCGTGGGAGCGCCTCCGGGATACGTGGGCTATGGCG
>CAKQFF010000155.1 GCA_934230685.1 uncultured Prevotella sp.
GACAGCCGCAAGCTCCGCGCGCGGAATCTTGAGGAAGTCGAAGGCATGGTCGGGGATGTTCACCTTGCATGCCACCTTCTCGCCAGCGAAGTTGGCCACAACAAGCAGCATCTCGCCCTCGGCCTTGCGCAGGAAGGCATACTGCTTCTGTGCCAAATGCTCGTTAACGTACATGAGGTCGAAGAACTCGCCCTCGGCCACCGACTTCTCCGCGTTGGCTATTTCGAGTATTCGGTCGTAGCGGCGCGCGAGGTTCTTCTCGTCGGCCGACAACGAATCCGTGACAAAAGCTCGGTGGAGCGTTGGAATCGTCCAGTAGTCGAAGATGGTGGTGCGACCGTCCCTGCCGCTGAATCCCTCCTCGTCCATGCCACGCTCGCTATATTCCTGTCCGGCGTAAACCATGAAGGGATTGGTGCGCATGAGCACGTTGACGGCGAGCGCGGGATAAGCCCTGAAGCCGTCACCCGCGAAGAAGTCGCTGGCTATACGCTGCTCGTCGTGGTTCTCGAGGAAGTAGAGCATGTGGTCGTGGATGGTGTCCACCCATTGCCACGCTGTTGTAATCTGCGATGTGGGGCAGTTGCCGCAAATGATGGAGCGCATGGTGTCGTACATTCCCACCTTATCATACAGGTAGTCGAAACCAGCGTCGACGTAGTGCTTGTATTCCCAAGGATTGTAGACCTCGGCAATGAATAGTATTGCGGGATGAGCCGCCTTCACCTTGGCTATTGCCCAGGTCCAGAAGGCTGTGGTCACCATCTCCGCCATGTCGCAGCGGAATCCGTCAACTCCCTTGGCCGACCAGAAGAGCAGTATGTCGAGCATCTTCTGCCATGTGTCGGGCACTGGGTCGAAGTGCTCCTGCTTGCCGCCGGGGCAGCAGTAGTCAACGCCGTAGTTCAGCTTCACCGTCTCATACCAGTCGTTGCGTCCGGGCCATGCGTCGAAGTGGTCGTTGCCCGTGGCCTTGGCGGGGAACTCGCTGTAAGGCTCGCTCTCGCCAGCGTAGAGGTCGATTGACGGGCGGAACTCGTTGCCCACACAATAATAGAAATTGTTGTTGGCGTCGAAGGCCTTCGCCTGATCGTCGTCCTCGCCCAGGTCTACCACTCCAGCAGGTTTGGCAACCGACTTGTACTGTCGAGCCACATGATTGGGCACGAAGTCCATAATCACCTTGAGTCCGGCGCGGTGGCTGTCGGTCACGAGCCGTTCAAACTCAGCCATGCGGTTGTCCACGTCGTCGGCAATGTCTGGATCGATGTCGTAGTAGTCGGTGATGGCGTAGGGCGAGCCTGCCTTGCCCTTGACTATAGCCGGATGCTGGCGCGGAACGCCGTGGGCGGAATAGTCGGTGGCAGAAGCATGACGGATGACACCTGTATACCAAATGTGGGTGTAGCCCTTGGCCTTGATCTGCTTGAGAATGTCTTCAGAGAAGAAGCTCATCTTTCCACATCCGTTCTCGGCAATCGAGCCGTTCTGCTTGCAGACGTTGGCGCGGTTGCCGAAAAGGCGTGTAAAGACTTGATATATAATTATTTTCTGTTTACCCATGACCGTTTTTACAGTATGCCGTGAGCACTGACATTCTTGTCGATGCGACCAATCATACCCTGAAGGGCTTTACCAGGACCACATTCTGTGAAATCGTCGGCACCGTCCTTGATCATGTTCTGCACGCTTGTTGTCCAACGCACACTGCTTGTGAGCTGAGCGATAAGGTTGGCCTTGATTTCCTCAGGGTCTGTGTGTGGCATTCCGTCAACGTTCTGATAAACGGGGCACTTGGGAGCCGATACTGTTGTGGCCTTGATAGCCTCCTCAAGCTCCTCCTTGGCGGGCTGCATCAACGGAGAGTGGAACGCGCCGCCCACCTTGAGCGGAAGGGCGCGCTTGGCGCCGGCTGCCTTGAGCTTCTCGCAGGCAGAGTTGATGGCGTCGATGTTGCCGCTGATTACGAGCTGGCCCGGGCAGTTGTAGTTGGCTGCAACCACGATGTTGCCGTCGGTGCTTGACTCATTGCAGATTTCCTCGATCTTCTCGTCGGGCAAGCCGATAACGGCAGCCATTGTGCCAGGAGCAGCCTCGCAAGCCTTCTGCATGGCCATGGCACGAGCGTAGACGAGCTTAAGGCCATCCTCGAAGCTGAGAGCGCCAGCTGCTACGAGAGCAGAGAACTCGCCGAGCGAGTGGCCGGCAACCATAGCGGGGTTGAACTCCTCGCCAAGGCAGATGGCCGAAATAACGCTATGAAGGAACACGGCAGGCTGAGTAACCTTGGTCTGCTTGAGCTCCTCGTCGGTGCCGGCAAACATGATGTCGGTAATGCTGAAACCGAGAATTTCGTTAGCCTTATCGAAAAGTTCCTTAGCCTTTTCGTTTGTATCGTAAAGGTCTTTGCCCATACCTACGAACTGAGATCCCTGTCCAGGAAAAACAAATGCTTTCATATTATTTTTTATATTTATTATATAATTGTTATACGTATCTTAATATATATGTATCAGAAGCGACATATTTGCAGTTATGCCCTTCTGAAATGCAAAGGTACAAAAAAATGTCACAAAACATAATAACGGGTTGATGTTTTATTGATTAAATGTATTAACTTTGCAAATAGTTAAGAAAAAAACCTGCAAACAATGAACAAAAGAACCAATTCTGCCTTGCTTGCCCTTGTTTTTTTCATCTTTACAATACAGAATGTATCGGCTCAGATGAAATGGAACTCGGCTTATCAGGCTTACATTGATCAATACAAGGACCTTGCTATCGAGCAAATGCTAAAATACAACATTCCAGCGAGTATCACACTTGCGCAAGGATTGTTTGAGAGTGCTGCAGGACGCAGCGAACTCACCCGCTCTGGCAACAACCATTTCGGCATCAAATGCCACGGATGGACTGGCAAACGCACTTATCACGACGACGACGCAGCTGGCGAATGCTTCCGTGCCTACGACAACGCACGCGACAGCTACGAGGACCACAGCCGATTTCTTGCCACACAGTCGCGCTATGCAAGGCTGTTCAGCCTGAACAGAACCGACTATAAGGGCTGGGCGCGCGGACTGAAACAATGCGGATATGCTACCAATCCGCAATATGCCACGAAGCTGACGCAGATAATCGAGCTTTACAGTCTGAACAAATTCGACAAGGCCACTAAGTTCGACCGATTCATAGCCAAGCACGCTTCGGAGGAGATTCCGAGCGCAGAGGGCGTGAGATACGTAATCAAGGCTTACAACAAGAACTACTATGTGCTTGCCAAGAAGGGTGACACCTTCAAGTCTATCGGCAAGGAGATTGGCATTTCGAGAAGAAAGCTTGCAAGATACAATGAGCGAAACAAAAAGGATATTCTTGCCGATGGCGATGTGGTTTACCTGAAAAAGAAGCGAAGAATAGCTGAAAAGGAATACAAAAACCGTCCGCATGTCGTGAAGGATGGCGAGAGCATGTATTCTATCGCTCAGAGATATGGCATCCGCCTGAAGAGCCTCTATACAAAGAATGGATTAACTCCTGACTATAATATAAAGGTGGGCGATACATTAATAGTTTATTGACAGTTTTTCATATAAAATAAATTAGCAGCTTCGGGATAACGATTAGGAGGTAAATACTAATAGAGGTGTTTACCTCCTACTTTTTTCGTATTAAATGTGAGCCCGACGAATAATAACAGCGCCTCTTGCGCTTCCCCACAATTAGAAAGGGGAATGCAAGAGACGCTGTTATTTTTATCCTAAATTCTTTAAGAGTATTATTGAATTTTGTGTTTTGAATCTTGAATTGTGCGCAAGCGCATGTTGAGTTTTGAATTGTGCGCGGCGCATTAGGAATTATTCAATTAGGAGTTGAGAATTCTTAAATCAAAACTCAATACTGAACAATTCAAAATCGCCAAAGGCGACAATTCAAAATTCAAAACTCAAAACTCACTCCGTCACTTCCGTCAGTTTGCCCGTATTGGAATCGATAATGTAGCCATGCAGATTCACATCCTTGGGCACAAGGGGATGGTTGCGGATGGTGTTGACCGTATTGCGCACAGAATCCTCTGTGTCGTGGAAGCCCTCAAGCCAATGGTCGAGGTCGATGCCGCAGAGCGAGATGGTGTCGATGACATCCTGGTGAATGCCACGCTGGAGCATCAGCTCCTTCATCTGCTG